>JACRGN010000003.1 GCA_016234205.1 Nitrospinota bacterium
GCCTTCCTTGAAAACTCCTCTACAGCAGGATGTTTATCTGAATACAGGGCACAATTGGAAAGAGCAGCAACAATATATGCCAGAAATTCTGAAACTTTTTTCTCTTCAGGCATTTCTGCTCCTTATAAGCAGTTCCTGGCACATGGCCTTTATTTTTTCATTTTTTGAGGTGGCAGCAGCAAGCTCAAGAAAGGGTCGAACCTGTGCAGGAGGATAATTGTTAAGGCTTTTTATGATTTCCAATCTAAGCCCCTCAGCAACAGCATCCTTATAAAAAAGATATTTTGAACTATATAATTTTTTGAGCGTGTCTATGGCTGAGGGGTCGCCTATTTTGCCAAGTGCATCTATGGCTAATAGCCTGTAGTTTAAATCAGCGCCAAGAAGGTCGCGCTTCTCAAGTATTTCAAGTAAATAAGGCACTGCTTTTTTTATCCTGCAGACGCCGCTGAGCCTGATAGCCTGCTCCTTAATCTCAGGGTCTTTGCCTGTCAGAAATAACTTAAGATAGGAAAAAGCATCAATAGTGCCAAAATGAAGAAGCGTTTTCAGGGCTTCAAGGCGTATCTTTTTGTGCTTGTGTTTTATAAGCGCCCTTACTTTCTTTACATGCTCTTTTCCATTACATTCCCTTATAAGATATATCATATTTCTTACCACATACCAGCGCCCATCCTCAAGTCTTCTTACTGCCTCCGGCAAAATGCCTTTTCCCATATAAGTCAGGATAGAAAGATAAAACTTTCTTTGTGAAGAATTTTTTTCTTCGTTTAAGGCATCAAGCAAAGGGGTCATCATATAAAGCCTTAGAACCCTTGCCAGCTTAAATGCAGCCTCCCGGCTGTATCTCCCCCATATCTTGAGAGCCTCAAGGAGCTTTGAGATAAATTGCTCTGAATGGAAAAAGTACTCCACCATACTCAATGCCTCGGTTTTAAACTTGCCCTCAATCATATGGGAATATATGATATTATGTATGTGCAGCACATCTTCAAATCTGCCGGTTTCAAGAAACACAGTAACAAGCTCTGAAAGTTTTGTAAGCAGCCGAAGGTGGTCCTCGCGCTCTATGTTCTCAAAATTAATAAGCTCAATAATGGTATCAGAATAGGCGCTGTCTATAATTTCCGGACGTAATGCTTTCTGAATTTCTTCTAAAACAGGAAACTGTTTTGCCCTGTATGTCTTTAGCATATTTTCAAGGTCTTTTTGATATTGCTCGTCTACAAACTTGCCAAACTGGTCTTCTTCAAAAAGCTTTACCATATCATTGGTCAACTCTATGTCATCAATACTCACGGGTCCGCCATCGAAAAGTCCTTCTGCGAATTCGGGCTGCTTGCCCTCGGCAAGCTTCTCAACAAGGAGTCTCAGGCTTTGGGGCATGGAGGAATGCTTCTTAAAGATTTTCATCATTTTTTCTATGTCTTCAGGAGTGAGTTCAGCAATCATTTCCTCGGTTTCCCTCTGGTTAAGGGCCATATTATTAAATGCCCTTTCAAGAAATTGTTCTTTAATATCAGGACTCAGGTTTTCAACGAGGCTAACAAACTTATTAAGGGATGCTCTGTTGAGTTCATGGCGGCCCTTCTTGCTTAGATAGGTTGTTATGACCCTGTCATAAGAATCTTCCTTTGTATCTGAAATATGCCTGCTGAGAACCTGTGCTATATCTTCCGGGGGTATGCTTAAGATAATGCCCTCTACGTCCTTATCTGCGAGTTTCCCTTCCATAATGCCGTAAATATAGTCTTCCCAGACTGTCTGTCCTGAGCCTTTTGCGTCTCGCTGCGCCCCCTCAATAAATTTGAATTTGGAGATATCTATAGGGACAAGCCTTATGTGCCTGAGGTTTTTGCTTTGGGCAATCTCTATTAATGCCTGGCCTAATAGATCTTTTTCAGAGATAAGAGAGTGTAATATTAAGAGTTCATTCTCTTCGAGCCCTGAATAAAAAGTTATTGTCGCTATTCCCTTTGTATACAGTGCAAGGGCAAACTCCCTGTAAACCGGGTTTTTACTGTCAAGGGTGTATTCATCAATCATGAGCACATCTTTTGCAACACCGAGGGTTATAGAACTGCGGAGTTCAAAAAGCTTCTTGAGTAAAGCAAAGGCCCTTTCTATGGACTGTCTTGTAATAGGGTGTTCTAAAGGGTAAAGCCCAACGCTTCTTCTGGAGGTATTAAGCTCTATTACTGCCTCTGAAAGAAGCTTTGCATCAAGAGGTAGTTGTTCTTTCTGCCCTTTTTTTTCTTCCATTTATCTCTGCACTAATAATACTATTATAAATGAAAAATATTTTAATTAGCATACAAAAGGCAAGGCTTTTTTGAAACTTCAATAGATGATTTGTTATCATTTGTTTATTCTTTTTATCTATGGCTCAAAAAGGGAAAAGCTTCTTTATCGCTCGATAGAGATAAAAAATGACCGTACTTACACTAAATGAAGAGCATACAGGAATAGTTATCGTAGATGTTCAGACGAAACTCATGGCGGTCATGAGACATAGAGAAAGGGTTATTGACAATATCATTAAGCTCCTTCATCTTTCAAAATTATTTACTCTCC
>JACRGN010000087.1 GCA_016234205.1 Nitrospinota bacterium
AGCAAGATAAGTGAGACTCCGACTTCCTAAACATAGTGGAAGTAAGTCGTTCTGCCCATTTGAGGAGATAATATGAGCGAGATAACATGTGCATTTTGTAAAGGCAGAGGCACTGACCCATTTAATTTACTTTCCAAACTCGCTGCGTGTCAAGTATGCGGAGGGACGGGAAAAGTTAAGGTTGAGGAGCCTATGGTTGAATGTGCTTTTTGTAAGGGTAGTGGCGTTCACCCTCACAGTCGACTTAACTGCTCTGCTTGTAAAGGTAAAGGCAGTGTTACTCATAGAGGGACTAAAGAAGAATGCCCTAATTGTGGTGGTGCCGGTTATAAAGTAGATGGCAACCTTCCCTGTAGTGAATGTCGAGGCAAAGGGGTTGTGAGAAAAATTTAAATATCAAAAATAAAAATTCAAAATTTTTAGGGAGGTGAGAAAAAATGATTGATGAGATGACCACGGTATTAGAACCAAGTCCTTTGCCAGACTTTGTAGAAACAAAGTACGTAAAGGACATTACCAATAGAGCCCTTTCCTATATTAAGGCAGGTTTTCCAGTCCATTTTAGAGGGGTCTCAGGTACTGGCAAGACAACACTTGCTATGCACATAGCAAGTAAGATTGAAAGACCCGTAGTTATGATTCATGGAGATGAAGAGTTTACAACGTCTGATTTAGTTGGTGGTGAATATGGTTACAGGATTAGAAAGGTTGTAGACCGCTTTATCTCAAGGGTGCTAAAGACAGAAGAGGATATGGTGAAGCGCTGGGTTGATAATCGTTTGACGGTTGCCTGTAAATATGGATTTACCTTAATATACGATGAGTTCACACGTTCTCGGCCAGAGGCAAATAATATCCTTCTCTCAATATTACAGGAGAAGATGATGGATTTGCCGGTAGGGAGAGGTGGGGAAGAGCCGTATTTAAGAGTAGATCCAAATTTTACCGCTATTTTTACATCTAACCCTGAGGAATATGCAGGTGTGCACAGGAGTCAGGATGCTCTAAGGGATAGGATGATAACAATGGATTTAGACCACTTTGACTATGAAACAGAAGTGGCTATCACCCAGGCAAAATCCAAACTCTCTAAATCATATGCAGAGATAATAGTCAATATCATAAGGGGCTTAAGAGAATCGGGAAAGTGTGAATTTGCACCCACTGTGCGTGGTTGTATTATGATTGCCAAGACACTCAAGGTTCAAGGCATCACCCCGGCAGGTAATAATGGCGCTTTTATGCAGATATGTCAGGATATATTGGCATCCGAAACGAGCAGGGTTGGTTCTAAGACGAATCAAAACAGGGTAAAAGAGATAGTTAAAGAGTTGGTAGAAAAGCATAATGTAAGTAAGTCGAAAACAATTGAAAGTCGAAGCAAAAAGACAGAAGAAGCTTATGTCTAATCTGTTATTAAAAGGAAAAGGGGGAGCAAATGTCGCGTTTGCGGGTATTTTCAAAGTTAGATGATAAAAATAAAATTACTATACCTCGAGGCATCCGCAAGGAACTTAACATTAAGCCAGGAGATAGGTTGGAGTTAATGCTTGGCGGGATAAATAAGGCACGGAAATTGATTATCTCCAAGACAGCAGGGAGGTGTATTAAATGAGAGGAATATTACAGATACCGGATATTAGAAATATAAAAAGTATACATACCATAGGTGCTCGGTCTATCCCAAAGGTCCAAAGGTCAAGTTATTTAGAGTTGTATATGCTTCGTAGAGAAAAGGATAGATTAGAAAAAGAGATTTTTGGATTAGACAAAAGAGTAAGCACAGCCAAAAGACAATTAAACAGCATAAATCAACGGATTGAAAAATTGCAGAAAGAGACGCACGAAGAGCAGAAAATCAAGACTTATAGAGGCATACCTACGAAGCCGCTTAAGACAATGCCTGTAAATTATTAATTACTACTATAGGTAACTTGAGATGTACTGGAAAACCTTTGATTGGAAAAGTCAAAAAGTAGGTCAAATTGGTGAAGTCCTTAAGAAAATGGTCTATAAATGCGGTTTTTGCCGAGGTACAGGGCTTATGCCTTCTAAGAGAGGTACAACTTGCCCTATCTGTTTAGGTAAAGGGACGGTAAAAGTTTCTTCTCCTGCTGTTATTTGTGCTTATTGTAATAGTGAGGGACGCTCGTTCTTAAATAGAGACCTTAGCTGTATTATCTGCAAAGGAAAAGGTGTGGTGAGTGTAGGTAGTAAAGATATCGAAATTTGCCCTACTTGTAAAGGTAGAGGCAGAGAAAAAGGCGGGAATCTTCCCTGTTTGATATGTAGGGGAAAAGGTGTCGTTGCAGA
>JACRGN010000088.1 GCA_016234205.1 Nitrospinota bacterium
CCATAGTTAAAGCCTGCACGGACTTTGACATCCTTTGTCGCATCATACTCAAGTCCAAGGGCATATACGATTTGGTTCTCCCAGTTCATATTCCATGCCCCGTTATTTGCCGCATTTGCGGAATACTTCGGCTTATCCTTGCCAACAGTTGCGCTCCACTCAATCCATTTCACATCCGCAGCAATTCTTATATTGTCTGCCGGCGTAATGCCAAAACCTAATATAAGATTCTGGGGCTGGTCAAAGGAAAGTTTATCCTCACCACTTGTTGTGTTATACCTGAAGTCACCAAAATCCTGTAAGCTTATATACCCTAAGCCTACCTGAATAAGCTCATTTATCTTATACAAAGCCCCTAATTGCAATCCGTAGCCATACTGAGCATTAGTCTCATGAGGAACTATTGCATTTGCATTTGACCTTCCTGCATTGTATCCCATTGTGGCATAGTCAATATTAACGGCAGCGCCTATAGAGAGATTACTATTGACCTTGTAAGACACAGCAGGGGCGAATTTCATGATTGCAAGGTTTGTGTAGGTTGTGTTGTTGTAAAGATTATTTGTGTAATCAACACCCATTCCTGCAGTCCCGTATGCACCAACCCCGAATGTTGTATTGTCATTTACCGGAAGCACAAGGCCAAAGGCAGGTATAGGAGATGGACCAGTAGAAGTTGTCCTTTCATTACTATCAACACTGTAACCAGCAGCAGTTGTTACCTTATATTTTGAGCTTGGGACAAAATATGAAGCTCCAAAATCAACTCTTCCCCCAAGCTGGCTTATACTTGCAGGATTAGTCATAACTGCAGCAGCGTCAAGTGGCAGTGCTGAGCCGGCGCCTCCCATAGAACGAACTACAGGACCCGTCCCAATAATCTGCATTCCGTTTGTTGCATAAGAATCTACAGAAAAACTAATTACTGCTAATAAAATAAGACTAAAAACGAACCATTTTGATATAAAACTAATCTTTTTCATTAGTTACCTCCTTTTAGGGTATGGTTTAAATACTCTTAATTCCCCCACAAAAAAATATTCGTCTCACCCCCTTTACCATTAAACTTTAATATATAGATTAGTAATAGATACAATCTCCATGCCAATTTAAAATCAAGGGGGTATTGATTGTAAAAACAACTTATCTCTTTGAAATTTTGGAATTATTATAGAATATTAAGAAATAGCAGGTTTTTAAGATTAAAAAAATTAAGAAAAAGGGAGGGATTCTTTATTATTTTTGATAAGCCCTAAATGCCGAGTTCTTCAATCTTTCTATAGAGAGATGGGATGCTTAAATCGAGAAGTTCTGCTGCCTTCTTTTTATCGTTATTTGTCATGATAAGCACCTTCTTTATATGTCCTTTCTCGTGTATCTTCACATAGTCTTTCAAATTGGTAATAGACTCTTCACCTTCAGCCATAAAATCAGAGGGGAGGTCAGAGAGGGCTATTATGTCTCCATCGCACATTATAACTGCCCTCTCAATAACATTCTCAAGCTCCCTTATATTCCCTTTCCATGGATAAGAAAGGAATATACCCATGACCTTTTCATCAACTGAATCAACCTTTTTATGAAGGTCAGCCCTGAATTTCTTTATAAAGTGGTCTATGAGTAAAGGTATATCCTCCCTCCTCTCTCTTAGAGGGGGGAGATTTATCTCAACAACCTTCAGGCGATAGTAGAGGTCTAATCTGAAACTACCCTTTTCAACCTCTTTTTCAAGGGACTGATTTGTAGCAGCAATAATCCTGACATCAACCTTCATCCATTCCCTGCCGCCCATGGGAAGGACTTCCTTTGTTTCAATAAACCTCAACAGTTTCGGCTGGAGTGCAATAGGTAATGTGCTTATCTCATCTAAAAAAACAGTGGACTTATCAGCAGTCTCAAATAGCCCCTTTCTATCATGTGTAGCGCCTGTAAATGTCCCTTTCTTGAATCCAAATAGCTCCCCTTCTACCAGTTCCGAAGGTATGGCACCACAGTTTATCGGCAGAAACCTCATGTCCCTTCGGAGGCTTCTCTGATGAATCGCCCTTGCTATGACTTCCTTTCCAGTGCCGCTCTCACCTGAGATAAGGACATTTGCATCTGTAGGTGCTACCTTCTCTATCATCTGATACACCTTATGCATAAAATGGCTTTTCCCAACGATATGGTCAAAATCATACCTTCTCCTTATCTCCTCTTTTAACTGGATATTCTCTTTAACTACATACTGATGGCTAAGGATATTTCTTATTCTTAAAATAATCTCATCAAAGCGAAAGGGCTTGACCAAATAGTCCTTAGCACCAATCTTCATAGCCTCAACTGCATTTTCTACAGTAGGATAGGCTGTAATCATAATAAACGGAATGGCAGGGTTTATCTCCTTCACCTTCTTCAACACCTCTATGCCATTTATTTCAGGAAGAATTAAGTCGCAAATTATAAGGTCAAAATCCCCTTCTGATGCCTCCTTCAGTGCAGTGCCTCCGTCCTGTGCGGTATGGACATGCCACCCCTCTTCCCTTAAGACCCCTGCCAGCCTGTCCTTTAAGGTCGCCTCATCATCAATAATAAGAATTTTTTCAGCCATCTTTTCTATCCTTTCTTATTGCTGATAATACTGTATATTTGAATCAATTATACTTAATAGGCCATTTTATTGCTAACATGATTTTACCCCTTCCCCTCCACAATTGCAATCTCGTCAGGTGTGAGACCATAAAGTTCATATATCATTTCATCAATCTGTCACTCAAGGGCGGAGGTGTCGGCAGTCGGCAATTCCCCCTTATAAAAGGGGGATGAAGGGGGTTGTTGCTTGGCGGCGAGGATTTTGTCAATGAAGGTTGAAAGATAAATCTGTTTGTCATCTTGCTGGTCTTCTTATCCGCACACCTTCAGGGGCAATAATAAGCAGATTTCCTTTTATGTCTTCTTCCTTGATAGATTGGTAATATTTTTTGAATATCGCAAGTGTCTCATCAACAGGTCTTTTATATATTTTAGCAACAACAATTCCTCCGCACCTTTCCGGCGGAAACCTGAATATTCTCGCAAAGTCTTTATCCATGGTAACAATGACCATATTCTCATCACACGCCTTTTCATATACCTCATCATCAGAAATACCAGAAAGACCACTATCTCTGATACTCAGCACATCATTTCCGAGAGATCTTAAATAATCAATGATGGGCTCAAAAAGGTTTTCATTGGCAAAAATCTTCATGCAGTAACCCCTGCTTCTTCATCAGCAAGAATAGAGGCATATAATAGACATGCCCTTATATCTTCATCGGTAATATTTGGATATGCCTTTTTAATCCCTTCATAACTCTCTCCTGCAGCAAGAAGATCAAGTATGATATGCACAGGAATTCTGGTTCCCTTAATACAGGGTTTGCCACTGCATATTTTTGGGTCAGACACTATTCCTTCAATACTTGTATTCATATTTTTAACCTCCTTCATAAAAAAATTATCTTTTTAAAACCTACCAAAAGCATCTTTATAATATACTCAATTTTCTTTAGGGAGTGTGACTGTAAATTTTGTGCCACTCCCCTTTTGACTCTCCACCTCAATTGTGCCGCCGAGATTTTTTATTATACCATAGCTTACAAATAGACCCAGACCTGTGCCTTTGCCTGAGCTTTTTGTAGAATAAAATGGCTCAAAGACCTTATTCATCTCCTCATTTGACATACCCATACCATTATCACTAAATGTAATCTTAAACCCTTTACCATTATCTATATCTGTTTTAATCGTTATACTCCCCTTCCCATTCTTGTTATTCACTGCATCAGCGGCATTCCATATCAGGTTCATAAAAATCTGAACAAGTTTTTCCCTGACAGTCCCCACATCAGGCAGGTCATCTGAAAGTTCTGTAACAATATTTATCCCCTCCAGTTTTTTATCATATTTGCATAGTCTGACTGTATCTCTTATGACATCATTTATCTGCACCATTCTGAATTCATAATTTGCAGGTCTTGAAAAATCAACAAGGTCTCTCACAATCTTTGATATCCTCTCAATGTGGGAAGCCATCACCTTTATCTCCCCTTTTATATAAGTATCAGCACTCTTTCTTTCTATGGTCTCGGCTAATGATGATATGGATGCAAGGGGATTTCCTATTTCATGTGCCACACCGGCAGCCAGAGTCCCTACCGCCGCAAGTTTTTTAGACCTTGACAGCTCTTCTTCATATTTCAACTTCTCGCTTATATCCTTTACACTCTCTATGACATAGATTACCTTTCCCTCTTTATCAAATACAGGGTGATAATAGACCTCCACATCAAAAAAATCCCCACCCTTTTTCTTATTTCTGCACCTTCGGACAACAGTTGAAGATAACCCTGTCTTAAATGTCTCCTCAAGATTACACTCAGCACACTCCTTCTCTAACCCATGAAATGCCGTATAACAGAGCATCCCCTTCATCTCCTCCCTGCTTAATCCTGTCAGTTTCAGGAGGTAATCATTAACCATCACAACCCTGTAATCCTTATCAAGCACAAGTATCCCCTCCTGCATGCTCATCATAATCCTGTTTAAAAAATCCCTCGTCTCTCTTATTTCATCTATCTTTTTCAGATGCTCTCTCTTTACCTTTCTTATCATAAAGAAGGCAATAAAAGCCAGGGATACAAAAAGCACAAGAATTAGGAGGAGCAATGACTCATACTGGGGGAATGTAATATATTTTAGCATATTAAATAACATTTTAGGTTATAGGTAGTAAAAACTCAAGTGGTATTATTGTTATCAAAAATAATAAAGATTCTCCTCTCTTTTCTTAAATTTTTTAATGCTATTCAAAATCAGCATTTAATCATACCTCTTAATATCTTCAATCCATCCCAAATTTCAAATAGATAGAGTTTTGTTAATTTTAGTCCTGTCAGCATAAAAACTGGCACATGGCTTGCTTTTAATCTGTCAGATAATCTTTTATAAATTCTTATGAATTTTGGCTTTGTAATTGATAATCGCAAATGTATCGGCTGTCATGCATGCACTGTTGCCTGTAAATCAGAGCATGATGTCCCTGTCGGCGTAAACAGGACATGGGTAAAATATGTAGAAAAAGGGTTATACCCGAATACGAGGCGGACATTTGCTGTTAATCGCTGTAACCACTGTGCAGATGCGCCATGTGTCAAGATTTGCCCTGTCGGTGCACTTTATATGCGGGATGACGGCATTATTGATTTTGACAACAGGAGATGTGTCGGCTGTAAGGCATGCACACAAGCCTGCCCATATAATGCCCTCTACATTGACCCTGAAACCAAAACGACTGCAAAATGCAACTACTGTGCACACCGTATTGATATTGGGCTTAAGCCTGCCTGTGTGAATATTTGCCCTGAACAGGCTATCATAGCAGGGGATATTGATGACTCTTCTGCTGAGATATCTATGCTTATTGCCCGCAAACAGGTTCAGGTCAGAAAACCAGAAAAGGGGACACTTCCAAAACTTTTCTACATAGATGGAGATGAAGCCTCAACAGTGCCAACAGCAGCCCTGCCAACAGACGGCTATATGTGGAGTGAACAGGCAATGGGGGTTGGACATCATGCAGAGATTAAGGGGTCAAGGGGTCAAGGGGTCAGGAATTTTCCTTCACTTGAATCCTTGAACCCTCGAATCCTTTCCCTACCCATTGATGCCCGCCGCACCTATGATGCCCCTCAAAAAGGTGTGATGTGGGGATGGGAGGTGTCAGGCTATATATGGACAAAGGCGGTTGCCACTGGAATAGTCCTTATTACATTCCTATCTTCACTGCTTGGAATTGAAGGTGTTACTACAAATCTGCAGGTGACAAGTGTAATAATATCCATGCTCTTTTTAATCTTTACAGGTGGACTTCTTATTTCTGATTTGGACAGGCCTGATAGATTCCTGTATGTCCTCTTGAGGCCAAACTGGAAATCATGGTTAGTCAGAGGTGCCTATATTATCACAACCTATGGCGTACTGCTAACGCTATATCTCTTTATGAAATTCTTAAAATACGATAGTTTTGACAACCTCCTTTCATTCCTACTTGTTATATTTGCAACACTCTCTGCCGTTTATACGGCATTCCTTTTTGCACAGGCAAAAGGGAGGGATTTCTGGCAGAATCCAATTTTGCTTTTATATATGTTTATCCATTCCATAATTGCAGGTTCAGCAGTATGGCTTATTGCAGGCATATTTATTTCTCTCTCTGAACCGTTTGCAGGTTTTATGAAATCTATACTCATAGGCTCAATTGCTATCCACCTCTTATTAGAGTTAGCCGAATTTGTAATCCCCCATTCAACAAAGGACTCACATATAGTTAGTGAGATAATTTCAAAAGGCTCCTTAAAATATCTTTTCTGGTGCGGGGTGATGCTCTTAGGAAATATCATACCCTTAATACTTTTGACCGTTCCTGTATTGGCGATTCAACCAATATTTTTATTGTTAGCCGGCACTTTAATACTTACTGGCATTTATATTTCAAACCATATTATTGTCCGTGCACCACAATTGATACCATTGAGTTAAGGACAATATAAAATTAACCACGGAGGACACAGAGAGCACAGAAAAGATAAAAAAGATTAAGGAGAAAGAGAGAGGATGGAGAGATGAAAAAAATATTAAATAAATTTCTTAATTCTCCCTTTCTCTTTTTCCCCCCCATTTCTCCTTATTGTTTTTCTCTGTGTTCTCTGTGGTTTAAATTAGGTTTTTGTTATTATGAAACCAAATAATAAAAGAAAGTTTAGCTTTATAGAAACAACTGCCGAAAAACTCGGCTTGATAAAAAAGCTTCGTAATAATGGAAATATTGCAGAAATTCCCCGTCTTACAGAGCCTGACAAATTAACAAACTATCCTCCGCCTGAAAGGTGGAATGACTGGGAAGAATACGAGTCTAAGAAATGGCCTGATAAAATAAAGAAAAAATATTTTATAGTCCCCACCACATGCTTTAACTGTGAGGCTGCATGCGGTCTTCTGACCTATGTTGACAAGGAGACACTTGAGGTAAGGAAGTTTGAAGGAAACCCTTATCACCCTGCAAGCCGTGGAAGAAACTGTGCAAAGGGGCCTGCGACAATCAACCAGTTAAAAGATGTTGACCGTATTCTCTATCCGTTAAAGCGGACAGGTAAAAGGGGTGAAGGGAAATGGGAAAGGGTCTCATGGGATTCTGTCCTTGATGACATTGCAGGCCGTATCAGAAAGGCAATGAATGAAAATCGGCACAATGAGATTGTCTATCATGTCGGCAGACCCGGACATGAGGGATATATGGAAAGGGTATTGCAGTCATGGGGAATAGACGGGCACAACAGCCATACCAATATATGCTCGGCAGGTGCAAGATTCGGATATGCCATCTGGCAGGGTTATGACCGCCCATCCCCTGACTATGCAAATGCAGACTTCATCCTCCTTATAAGCTCACATCTTGAGACAGGACACTATTTTAACCCACATGCACAGCGTATTATTGAAGCAAAGATGAGGGGTGCAAAGATTGCCGTAATGGACCCGAGGCTTTCAAATACTGCAAGTATGGCAGATTATTGGATGCCTACATATCCGGGGACCGAGCCTGCAGTTCTTCTATCAATGGCTAAGGTCATACTTGATGAGGGGCTTTACAACCGCGAGTTTATCCATGACTGGGTGAACTGGCAGGACTACAAGCCGACATTTGAAGATTTTATAAATGAACTTAAATCTGAGTATTCAAAATTCACACCTGAGTTCGCTGAAAAGGAGAGCGGTGTCCCTGCTGAGACAATAGTTAATACTGCCCGTCTCATTGGAAGGGCTGGGAGCAGGTTCTCATGCCATACATGGAGGAGTGCAGCAAGCGGCAACCTCGGAGGGTGGCAGGTTTCAAGATGCATCCATTTCCTGAGTGTCCTCACAGGGAGTGTCGGGACTTTTGGGGGGACACTGCCGAGCAGCTGGAACAAGTTTAAACCAAAGTTCTTTGACATCCCTCCTGCACAAAAATTCTGGAATGAATTAAGCTGGCCTATAGAGTATCCATTAACGCACTATGAGATGAGCCACCTATTGCCCTACTTTCTCAAAGAAGGGAGAGGCAGGTTAGATGTATATTTTACCCGTGTCTTTAATCCTGTATGGACATACCCTGACGGATTTACATGGATTGAAGCATTAACAGATGAAAGCAAAATAGGGCTTCACATCGCACTGACACCGACATGGAATGAGACTGCATACTATGCTGATTATGTCCTCCCGATGGGTCATGCATCAGAGCGTCATGATATAAACAGCTATGAAACCCATGCAGGTGTCTGGATTGCATTCCGTCAGCCTGTTATGAGGGAGGTTGCAAAACGGATGGGTAGGAATGTAAAATTCACATACGAGGTGAATCCCGGCGAGGTGTGGGAGGAGGATGAGTTCTGGATTGAGCTCTCATGGAGGATTGACCCTGACGGGAGTCTCGGCATAAAAAGGCACTTTGAATCTCCTTATCGCAAAGGGGAGAAGATTACAATTGATGAATATTACCAATATATATTTGAAAATGTCCCGGGTCTGACGGAGATTTCTAAAAAAGAAAATTTAACACCCCTATCATATATGAGAAAATATGGGACATTTGAGGTTGAAAAAAATGTTTATGAAAAACATAAGCGGGCTCTGACTCAAAAAGAGCTAAAAGGGACAACAATTGACCCGAAGACAAATCTTGTAATGAAAGATGGAAAGGCTATAGGTGTTGTTATAAACGGCAAGTCTGTTGAAGGCTTTCCAACACCATCAAGAAGGCAGGAATTTTTCTCAAAGACAATGATAGAATGGGGGTGGAGTGAATACACTCTGCCGGGATATATAAAATCGCATATACACTCTGACGAGATGGAAAGAGATAAGGGCGATTTCTGTCTTGTCCCTACATTTAGATTACCTACGCTTATTCATACCCGCTCAGGCAATGCAAAGTGGCTTGTAGAGATTGCACACAGAAACCCTGTATGGATACATACTTCTGATGCCGAAAGACTCGGCTTAAAGAATGGCGACTTAGTGCGGGTGAACACGGATATTGGCTATTTCATTGATAAGGTCTGGGTAACGGAAGGGATGAGGCCCGGTGTAATAGCCTGCTCGCATCATATTGGAAGGTGGCGAAGACCACAGGACACTGCAAATAACAGATGGGCTACAAACCTTGTTAATATTGAACAGATTGCAAAAGGGAAGTGGAAGATGAGGCTCATTCAACAGATAACACCGTTCAAGAGTGGCGATAATGATACAGAGAGAATATTCTGGCAGGACGGCGGTGTTCATCAGAATATCACATTCCCCGTCCACCCCGACCCGATAAGCGGGATGCACTGCTGGCACCAGAAGGTCAGGGTTGAGAAACCACGCATAGAAGATAAATATGGCGATGTATTTGTTGATACAAACAGGTCATTTCATATTTACAAAGAATGGGTTAATATGACCCGTCCGCCAAAGGGGGATTTAAGACGTCCAATGTGGATGAATCGTCCGTTGAAACCTGTTCCAGAGGCGTATAGAATACAGAAGTCAGAAGTCAGAAGTCAGAAGTCAGAATAAAGACCTCTGTTTACATTCTGAATTCTGCATTGTGTATTTTTATGTATATCTATTTACCTGTAGCATTAACGAGTATTAATGTCTTCATACCTATCGGACTCGGCTTGACAGTAGGCATACTCTCGGGTCTTTTCGGGGTTGGAGGCGGGTTTTTACTGACTCCCTTACTAATGATGTTTGGAATACCTTCAACAGTAGCTGTTGCAACCGGCCTGAGTCAGATGGTAGCAACATCAACCTCAGGTGCGTATGCCCACTATAAGATTGGTAATATAGATTTCAAAATGGGATTCTATCTCCTCGTTGGCGGTTTTTTTGGGGGGGCAGCAGGGGTGCAAATCATAAAGATTTTAAAAGTAATAGGAAACGCAGATTTTGTGATAAAGATGACATATATTGTATTACTTGGGATAGTCGGGACGTATATGTTTATAGAAAGCCTCTCAAGTATGAAAAAGAAGAGGCTTGCCACGGCAGAGACAAAAAAAGAGTCTGCTATTCTACAGATACTCAAATCACTGCCACTCCAAACAAATTTTGAAAAATCAGGTGTCACCCATTCCATACTGTTACCTATATTCTTTGGAAGCTTTGTTGGAATCCTCTCTGCAATAATGGGTGTGGGCGGGGGTTTCTTAATGGTTCCTGTAATGTTATATATCCTGAAAATGCCAATCCATATTGTGGTTGGGACAAGCCTCTTTCAGATTCTCTTTATATGTATAGAGGTTACATTTCTTCAGGCATATACAAACCACAATGTAGATTTTATACTTGCTCTCCTTTTGCTTCTGGGTTCAACTATAGGTGCCCAGATTGGTGTAGTATTCGGCAGGAAATTAAAGGCTGAACAACTGAAGATACTTCTTGCAACAATAGTGCTTGCAGTAGTTGTAAAAATTATTTTTGAACTTACAATAAGTCCATCAGTAATTGAAAAGTCAGAAACAAAATTGTTGATGGAACATACAGGTATAATGAGGATCATTGCTGATATGGCAAAAAACAACGGTGCCCTATACGGCACAATATCAATAATCATCGCAATTGTTGCAGGTTTCGGTGTAGGTATTATATTTAGAAGGGGTATAGGTGGACACTGATGTATAAAAACATTCTTGTTGCATTTGATGATTCTGAATTCAGCAAGGCTGCACTCAAAGAGGCATCTCTCTGGGTAATGAAACATGGGGGGAAGGTAATCCTTGTCCATGCAGTTAATCCTAACAGAGAGGGGTTCGGAATTTCAAAAACAAATTTAAAAGGGCATCTGGAAAAGGCAAAAAAATTGTGCGATAAGACAGGAGAGACTGCCAAATCTGATTTCGGTATAGATATAGAATCACTGGCAATTGAGGGGGAGCCCTCTGATATCATACTTGATATTGCCAGAGAAAAGAAGGCAGACCTTATTTCTATGGGGACTTACGGAAGGAGGAGTCTCAGGAGACTAATCTTAGGCAGTGTTACATCCCATGTTGTTGTAAATTCACCCTGTGATGTCCTCGTTGTAAAGAAATACTGCAGTGAGTGTATAGGGAGATATGATTCAATCACACTTCCCTTTGACGGCTCAGAATTCAGCAAGAAGGCATTAAACCGTGCCTGCCAATTATCAAAGATTGATAATGCGGGCATAACTGCCGTGTATGTAATTCCCCGTTATGAAGAAATGGTTGAGTTTTTTATGACAGATTTTATAAAGGAACGTCTTATGAAAGAGTCACGGAAGATTATGGATGCGGCAGTGAAAATAGCTGAAGAACAAGGTGTATCAATAAAGACAGAAATCTTTGAAGGTCATACAGGAGACAAGATTATAGAGGCTTCAGACAAACACAAGAACAATCTGATAGTCATAGGGACATACGGATGGAGGGGTATTAATAAGGCGATTATGGGGAGCACATCTGAAAGAATACTCATTAATGCCACCTGCCCCGTGCTGCTGGTCAGGTGAATATAGTGTCAGAGAGTCAAAGAGTCAGAGAGGCAAAGCAAAAGATTTTTTCCTCTGACACTCTGACACTTTGGCACTTTGAATCTTTTAAGGAAAGGGGGGATTAAAATTGGCTGAAGATATAAAAGTAGATTCTACATTAGACTGTAAGGGGTTGGTCTGTCCTGAGCCGATAGTTAAAACCAATATAGCTATCAAAAAGCTTCAGGTCGGACAGGTTCTTGTTATGGAGTCAACAGATGCCGGTGCAACCAGCGATATGCACTCATGGGCAAAGAGGACAGGGCATCAGCTGCTGAAAGAAGAAGCATCAGGGAATGTATTAAAGTTCTATGTAAAGAAGATGAAGTAACTTAAGTTTCAAGTTGTAAGATGCAAGATTCAAGTAATGTCATTGCGAGCAAAGCGAAGCAATCTAAGCTTGCAACTTGTAACTTGCAACTTATTTAATTATGGGAGGTTAATATGACTGAAAAACCAAAGAGGATAGCTTTGATTGCATCAAAGGGGACGCTTGATATGGCATACCCCCCGCTTATCCTTGCCACAGCGGCTATTGCAATGGATATGGAGGCAGGGATATTCTTCACCTTTTATGGACTTGATATTATCAACAAACATAAATATAATTATCTGAAGGTTCCTCCACTCGGCAACCCGGCAATGCCTGTGCCTATGCCGAATATCCTCGGTGCATTGCCGGGGATGACAGCTATGGCAACTATGATGATGAAAAGCTGGATGAGTAAGGCAAATGTGGCATCAATACCAAAACTCCTTGACATGGCAAGAGAGGGCGGTGTGAGGATGATTGGATGCCAGATGACAATGGATGTAATGGGGGTTAAAAAAGAGGACCTTATTGACGGAATTGAGATTGGCGGTGCAGCCACATTCCTTGATTTTGCAGTAGATGCAAATATAAGTCTGTTTGTATAGATGGTGAAAATAACAATTTTTTTGTTAGAAAGAAAGGAGGTGAAAAAAAGGGATTGGTTCTTTAAAGATTAATGGTTAATAAGCTTTTTTGAAAGGAGGCACTATATTATGTGGACTAAAATCAAAAAACTACTTCCCCCTCATCTGAAACGTATTATTTTGCTTTCCGTTGCCACAGCAAGCGTTTTTGTATTATACAATGCAGGTCTTGGGGCAAAAGAGGCAGAAGCCGGTAAAAAGTCTGCCGGACATGATTATATTATCTCTATCAACTACGAACTTGGGATGCACTGCACAGGCTTTGATTTCTCCTACTGCTGTGTACTGCCGCCATACAACAGCATTCAGGCACAGGTTGTTCGTCATGACAGATTGGAAAAATCAGCAAATAAACTCCCTAAACTGCTTGGGGCTGACCCAAAAAATCCAGAGATTTTGGTTGATGGTGAAAATAGTTATAAACTCTACTACGAGCATGTGGATAACTCTTACTCTGAAGGCAATAAAATGGCATATTGGAATGTCCCATACGATATTAATGAAAACGGCAATCCCTATGAATCAAATGAAAATGTGGCAAATGCATATTTCCGCCACCTATATATATATTCCGACCTTGAGGGTTCAAATCCAAATAACACCAGTGTTGATAAGGACAAACTTCGTGTGGGTGTAGAAATACCTATTCCTCTTGATTCCGGACCTACCGGACAACCTGTTTCAAAAGGTTACCTGAAATACTCTGGAGAAAAGGGAACGGTGGTTTTTACAAAGAGTCCTGTTCTTGACAATGTTCCCATAGTTCTGACAAATCCAGGAATATGGGAAGCACTGGGGCTTCCGCTTACCGGTTTCACCGATAAGGATGCAGCAAAAGGAATTATGAAATTGGACGAGACTGACATCCAGCCATTTCAGATGGCTAAAGTTACGCTGGTTAATGCTAAAACCGGCAAGGCTGTGATATCTTCCACTGGCAAACCTGTATCTTTTATAGGGACAAGCCCGATTGATGTGCCAAACTGTTTTAACTGTCATGCTAATAGCAATGCAAATGGCACCAAATATGCGAAATATAAGGATGAGTTTAATTACTGGAAATCAATTGGGGCATCTGACTGGTTTTCTCGTTTAAAGGCAACAGCCGTATCTATTTTAGAAATTCATGACGATAATCACGGTACCGAATTTCTGAAGAACTACAATTCCAAGGCATCAGGCAACCGTCTCGGCCGTCAGCCTGTTCTCTGTCAGGATTGCCATGCTGACAATGTAATAGCAAAACTTTCATCAAAGAAAATTGGCGATGTCGTAACTGGGAGCAAAGATGAGGTAAAATCGCAAGCTATCCCGCCACTTACTGAGGCAATCCACTCAGTGCATCAGAAGGTTCGCCCTCTTTCCGATTCAAAGGGACGCACAGGGGCATGTCAGGGTTGTCATCCTGCCCATAGGTTTGACAGGAATATGAAGGACTATCCTATAACCAGCACAGGCGAGAATACCTTTGCCAAAGCCGATAACAGGGATGCTGCCGGCGGCTGCTTCGTTGGGCGCGATGCACATTCAAATCCTGCCGCTATGAAAGAGATAGGAGATAAAACTTCCCACCTGAATGCTATAGGGCAGTATCTACAAAAAAATGTTGCCTATGAAGGTGGCAAGTACAAGGGGCTCTGGTGTACGAATTGTCATAATCAGCTGACTCGTGAACTTTATGAACGGGATAATCTCATAAATCCTTTTAACCCCTCTGAGGGTGAGTCTATACGAGCCAAATCCATTACCCAGATTGCAAATGCACTTGGCATAAGCGAGCAGGAGCTTATCAGCAAATACATTGACCCAAAAGTACCTCTTACCGGCGATGATAAAGATAGCGGTGTTATGCTGACATGGGACAAGAAGCGGCTTGTACCTTCAATTGCCGTTATTGAAATTGAGAATGGAGGCCCGGTTGTAACAAAAGATCAGGATGGTGATGTAAATGTTAAAATCCTATCTGCCAATCCAAACGATGCCGGCAAATTCAAAAATGCCCTTGCTGTACCTTACGAAGCAGCAACACACGGACGCGATTACTGGTTATCTGCCGGAGAGCCGCACTGTGCCGATTGTCATACCCCACCATTTGTCGAAGGTCAAGGTGGTGTTGCCTTCCCAATCAACCAGCCGGGCAAATATTCTCTTATGAGATATTCTAAAGGGCATGCCGGTCTTGCCTGTCAGGCATGCCATGAATCAATTCATGGACTCTATCCGGTAAGTCCCAGAATTGATAAGACTACATATAACCAGGCTGCAATGATGAACCCGGACGGGAGGCATGGGCCAGTAAAATGTGCCGCCTGTCATACAGTGAACTCCGCAGGTGTGCCAAAGATTGCTGAAAAGCAAGAATACAATGGTAAAAAGATCGGCAAAAACTTCAACTCTGCGGTAGCTTACATGCACTCAATTGCCCCTAATCTTGGCGGTGCAATTCCTAAGTAACATTTGATAAAGATATTTTGGAACTAAAAATGGTCGGTTGCTACTACAACCGACCATTTTTAAATTTCATACAATCAGATGAAAAATATATTTTTCAGTTTTATTACAGTTGCCTTTATCCCTATTTTTATTTCTCCCTCTTTTGCCGAAACCTTTGTAGCCAAAGTTGGCGAACGGGTTATCACCATGGAGGAGTTGCAAAGGGTCTTGAACAGCACTCCATACGCTATGCCAGATGCAAAAATTACTCCAGATTCAGAAAATAAAAAACTTATCGTCCAAATATTATCAGAAATAATTGACTCAGAACTTCTTTACAATGAAGCAGTCTCCTTGAAAATCCATAAAAATATTGAATTTCAAAAAGAGGTAAATATGCACAGAAAATCATTACTTGCTGATATTTATCGCAGGCAGTTCCTCGCCAAAAGTGTAAAAGATAACCCAGAGGCAGTAAAAAAATATGTGAAAGAGAAAGGTGTTTCTGAAAAAATGGCAAAGACCATAATACAGGGTGAGGGGCGGGGAAAATTTATTTTGAATGAAAGCTCACGTCTCTTTGACCTCTATAAGGTGCAATATTCACCCCTCCTGGCTAAGACCGATATAAGTAATTTGAAAGACGACGACCTTTTGGTATCATCAACCGCTTTCAATATTTATTTCCGAGATATAAAGGATGTCCTCTCTGAATTAGGCAATACAAAGAATGGGCTGATTGACCTGCTATCTCAGTTTGTAGAGGTGGAGCTTTTTGCCTTTCAGGCATTAAAAGAAGGTTTTGATAAAGATGAAAAGTTTATAAACATCCTTTCTGAATACAAAAAAAACCTTGCTGTAGTTATGTATCGTGAACAGTTGAAAAAGAAGTTCCTGCCTGATGACAACAAAATAGAAGCCTTCATAAAGGGAAATAGCTACTTACGATTTAAATCACAAACTGCTAATGTTCTGCTGATAGTCACCATGACAGAAAAAGAAGCTGTTGACATTAGAGACAAAGCAATTAAGGGATATAATTTTTACGAACTTGCCATGAAAAATTCTATAGCCCCAAACGCAAAGGCTAACGCTGGAAGAATAGACCCAATAATAATAGGAGAGCATCCTTATACATCTATAGATGGTGCACTGCTCGGCATAAAGCCAGGTGAAATAACACTGCCAATAAAGGGCGATAAGGGATACAGCATTTTTAAGTTGACAGATATTAGCCCCAGAGAGTTAAAAAATAATGAAGAAATAAAAACATCTGCAAAAAAGCTGATTATTGAAAAAAGACTATCGGAGCACATACAAGAACTCCGTAAGACTACAAAAATAGAGTTTTATAATAATAATGAGATAAGTAATTAAAACTATCTGAGTATTCAAAGAAAATTATAAAGTACTGATATTTATTTCTTATTCATGGCTAAGGTCGTGGCTACTAATCAACTCCTTAACAGCATCCATTACATCGGATACGCTTATTAACTCCATACATTTATGGTCTGTGGGACATTCACGCTTCCAGCATGGTGAGCAATCCACTGGCCTCTTTACAATTTTATATTTATCGCATAGAGGAGATGTTTCAGATGGGTCTGTTGAGCCAAAGATGGCTACAATCGGCGTCCCGACTGCCGCTGCTATGTGCATTGGGCCTGAATCATTTGTAATAAATAGATGACATCTCTTTATCATTGCTGCAAGGGATTTTAAGGTGGTCTTACCCACCATAGACAAGGCTTTATTTTGCATCCTCCCTTTTATTTCAGCTTCAATGTTAAAATCACCACTTCCCCCAAAGAGTATAACCTCTCCTTTTAGTTCACTGTAAATTCTATCAGCCAGTTCTGCAAACCTCTCAGGGAACCACCTCTTTGCAGAGCCGTAAGATGCGCCAATATTCATGCCTATAACTGGTGACTTTTTAGACAATCCTTTTTCATTCCAAAACTCATCTACATCTTTTTGAATATCTTCCGGAATACAAAAGAATAATTTCTTATCTCTTGCCTCTCGCCTCTCGCCTCTTGCCTCTAAAAAAGCTTCAATCAAAGTGAGATAAAAATCCGCTTGATGCATTCTTGGATACTTTCTTGATGGCATTGGGATTTTCTCTGTAAGAAAAATCCCCCTCATATCCTTGTTATATCCAATCCTTTCTTTTATACCTGCCAGATATATAAACAAGGCTGACTCAAATGAATTAGTTAAGAGAATTGCAAGGTCAAAGTTTTTCTCCTTCAAGCCTCTGTAAAATTTTAGCTTTTCAGTAACAGACATTAAATCAGGATTGAAGGAGATAATCTCATTTATATCAGGATTTCCATCAAATAAGGGGCTCAAGTTTGATTTTATAAGGATTGATATATGTGCAGAAGGAAAAATCTCCCGAACTAATGATATTGAGGGTATTGACAACATCACATCACCAATCCAATTCGGACACCGTATAAGTATTTTCATAAATCTTTTGCCACAGACTTTCACTGACAAAATTAAAAACAAGAAGTTAAGAAGATATGAAGATGAGAATTTTTACCCTCTTAACTTCTCAGCCTCCTATCTTCTAATTTATTAAGTCTGTGTTTGTCAGTGGCTAACTATGTATTTTATTCTGGTTTCGTTTTCCATCTTCTATGAAGCCAGAACCACTGGTCAGGATATTTCCTGATAATTGATTCTATTGCCCCTGTAAAGATTGCCGTATATCTTTCAATATCTCTTTGATTATCTCCTGTGGGAATAACCTCTATTTCCTCGCCAATAATCACCTTAAACTTCCCGCCTCCCTCTCTTATAGTAAATGCTGGAATAACAGGGGCGCCAGTCCTCAAAGCAAGGAGGGCTACGACAGGGGTTGTGCATGCCTTCCTTCCAAAGAAGTCCACAAACATCCCCTCTTCACGGCTGGTATTCTGGTCCATAAGTATTGCAACTATCTCATTTTTATTAAGGCATTTCAATATCTCTCTTATTGCATTTTTTTTCGCAATAACCCCGCTGTTAAAAGCTGTCCTCAATTTATATATAAGCCTGTTTATGAATCTATTATCCAGAGGCCTTACCACAAAATTAAGCCTGAAATCCTTTGCGGAGGCAAGGGCGCCAACCTCCCAGTTACCTATATGGGCTGTTACCACAAGCACCCCTTTCCCTTTTTTGAGAGCCTTTTCAGCATTTTCCCTCCCTTCATATATTGCAGCCCCATCAACCCACTCCCTCCCTCCTTTGAAGACCCTCGCCATCTCTGCCACAGTTGAGCCGATATTTTTGAACGATTCCTTTGCAATTCTTTTGATTTCATCATTACTCTTTTCAGGAAATGATGCCATTAAATTATTTATTGCCACATTACGATGCCTTGCATCAAATAGATAGAGGAGCAGCCCTATAA
>JACRGN010000092.1 GCA_016234205.1 Nitrospinota bacterium
ACCGGTTCGGATTACTGCTGTCATATCAATAGTTGGAAGTTCATGGTCTTCAATCATGTGGAGAATAATACCGTTATTTAATAAAACTACTTCTGAACTTGGCGGATTAAACTCCAATGGTTTGAACTTAAGTTTTGAAGGATGCCCCCCCCATGCACTATTAGTGAATAGTAAAAAGTGAATAGTAAATAAGAAAAGGCAAAATGATAACCGAATCTTTATCTTCTGACTGCTGACCACTGACCACTGACCACTGACTACTCTCATCTTACTTTCCCTCCTTCTTCACAAGAACTGCTACAGTTCTGTTACTCTTTTTAAGATACTTCTTTGCGGTGTTCATAACATCATCTGGAGTTATCTTCCTAATCTTATCTATATGTGTCATCATATACTTCCAGTCCTCGGCTACTGTCTGGTAATAAGCGAGCGTATCTGACATCCCCCTGTTAGAACCAAGTTGGCGGATATGGTGTGCCTCCAGATGATTTATAACCTTCTCCAATTCCCTTTGACTGATAGGCTCATTTTTCAGCCTCTCTACCTCTTCATAGAAGGCATCCTCCAATTCCTTAACTGTGTGGGGTGCACGGGGGACTCCATTAAAAACAAATAAATTCGGGTATCTTGAACCAGGCACTGAAAAAGTATTGACTGACAGGGCTATCCTCTTCTCCTCAATCATCTTTTTATAAAGCCTTGATGTCCTGCCGCTTCCAAGAATAAAATCTATTACATCAAATACATAATCATCATCATGGGGCAAGGTTGGTTTATGGTAGCCGATAGTTATGCTTGGATTTGCGTCAAATTCAACCTCTATCCTCTTCTCCCCAATCTGCTCAGGCTCTTCAGTCCATACCCTTTCAGGTATCTCCTGCGGCGATATATTATTAAAATATCTCTCCATCATTTCTATAATCTTCTTTGAATTAATATCACCGACAATGGTCACAACACAATTATTCGGTGCATAGTAGGTCTTTAAGAACCTCTCAACCTCTTTTTTGGGAAGAAATTTTATATCAGACATCCAGCCTATAGTCGGCATTCCGTAAGGATGGGCGGTGTAAGCAGCAGAAAGAAAGTTCTCAAAGAGGCTCCCTTCGGGGTCATTGTCATAGCTCATCCTCCTCTCCTCCATAACCACATCCTTCTCTGAGTAGAACTCCCTCAATACAGGATTCTTCATCCTGTCGGACTCAATTGCAGCCCATAACTCAAGTTTGTTTGAAGGGAGGCTTATCACATAGGATGTCATATCCCTGCTTGTCCCTGCATTATACCCTACACCCCCCTGCTTTGAATAAATGGATGCAAACTCATCTTTTATAACTAACTTTTTATGCTCCTCCTGAACTCTTTTAAGCTCAGCTTTCAATCTTTCCATTTTCCCTGTATCAGCCTTTTCACCCTTCCTCTCCTCAGCATCAAGCTGGACAGCAATTTTGTCCATTTTATCCAGCAAGGGCTTTTCCTTCTTATAATCTTTTGTGCCGAGCATCTTTGTTCCCTTGAAAAGCATATGCTCCAGAAGATGGGCAATGCCTGTCATGCCGGTTCTCTCATCAACTGACCCGACCTTAAACATAATAGTAGTGGCGATTGTGGGGGACTGATGCCTCTCAAGTAAGAGCAGCTTCATGCCATTTTTGAGTGTATGCTCAATAACCCTTTTATCAAGAGTTTCAGAGAAAGCTGGAATATATAAATACAGAATGAAGAAACATGTCCCCGCAAGTATTAAGCGGGGAACAGAAGACAGAAGATATAATATTTTTCGTCCTTTCATCAAATCCCTCCTTTGTTTAGATACAGGAAATTATAAAATCTTTTGCCACGAATGAACACGAATTAACACTAATTTTTTAAAAATCTTTTTTTTATTCGTAATTATTCGTGCAAATTCGTGGCTAAAATTAAGTCTTCGTTTTTTATTATACCAGATATTTATACCAAATCATCCCTAACAGTTCATGAATTGCATAACTGCTTTTTGAAAGTGTGTGTGAGGATGGTATTAAACTTTCAATCTCATATTCTAATGGGGAATAAATATATCCAACAGGTAAGGGTATAATGGCATCTGATGGAAACTTCTTTTGAAATAGCTGAACGGAACGGGGCATGTGAAGTGCAGAAGTTACAATTCCTATTTTTAAACCTTTCGTCGGAGGAAATAACTTTGCAAGTTCAACTGTATGCTCAAATGTATTACGGGATTTTGGCTCAATTATAATTTTATCTGCCGGGACACCTAATCTGATGGCAAGGTCTTTCATGGCATTAGCAGTTCCTTCAATATCTTTCTGGTCTCCTATACCAGAGAGTGCCAATATCTTTGCATTACTCTGCTTAAATATTTCTACCCCATTAAAAACCCTTGAATAGGTAGCTCCAGACGCCTCAGGTTTTTTGCGAAACCCTCCCGAAGGAAAAACACCGCCATTTAATATAACTATTATATCAGCCTTTGAAATAGCCTCTTTAGACGGCGGCTGAAATTGGCTTTCTAAAAAATAAACAAGCCCATCTGAAACAGGGCTGATACTCAGCAAAAAAAGAATAGATGCCCCAAGTGTTAGTAAATACCATCCTGACTTAAACAATTTTTGTTTGCTTAAGTTTCTTGTGAGTAATATGCCTGCGATGAGAAGCAATATTATCACTACCATTGGATTGGCAACCGCCCTTAATAGTGCCATTTAAGAATTTTAAGATATATGTTATTGCTAATCAAGTTTTCTATGATTTAAGTGACGAAAGAAGTAAAAAGTATTATATTAATTATAAAACTTAGATAGAAAAAAGTTTATGATTAAAAGACGGGATTTTATAAAAATATCGGCAGGTGTTTTTCTGTCATCTGCATTTGCAGAGAGAATAACTATGGCTAATATAAGCATGAAGACAAAGGTCTCACTTATTAAAACCTCAGATAGAGCCGCAGGTATTAAGAGGGCTATAGAGCTCCTAAGTATAAATCCTGTAAATGTGAAGGATGTTCTTCTTAAGCCAAACTTTAACACAGCAGACCCTTTCCCCGCATCTACACACAATGATACCATCACACATTTAATACTGCATTTAAAGGAGATGGGTGCAAAAAATATCACCATAGGAGAAAGGAGTGGTCCGCCGCATACATCTGATGTTCTAAAAGAAAAAGGTATATATGAACTATGCAAGAAACTTGATGTGGGACTTATTAACTTTGAAGAACTGCCAAAAAGCGACTGGGTGAGGATAAAACCTGAAAATAGCCACTGGAGAAATGGTTTTGATGTGGCAAAACCTATCATTGATGCAGAATGTATTGTTACTACATGCTGTCTTAAGACTCACGGTTATGGCGGTGTATTCACAATGTCCCTCAAGCTTTCTGTCGGGATTACAAATAAGAAAAACATGAATGAACTCCATACATCAATCCTCAGTATGAGGAAGATGATTGCAGAGATAAATCTGGCTTATAGCCCCTCTCTGATACTGATGGACGGTATTGAGGCATTTGTGGATGGAGGACCGATGAGCGGGACTAAAAAAAGGGGTGATGTAATAGTTGCAGGAACAGATAGAATTGCCATAGATGCAGTCGGGCTTGCCATATTAAAAGACCTCGGGAGTAACAAAGCAATAATGGAGAAAAAGATTTTTGAGCAGGAGCAGATACATAGGGCAGTTGAACTTGGTCTTGGTATATCAAAACCGGAGGATATTGAGATATTAACAGATGATGATGAGAGTAAAAAGTATGCGGAGAGGTTGATGAAGATATTATTGAAGGGGTAGGAGGCAGGTATGGAAATTTATAATGAGGCTAAACTTGATAGGATTGAAGATAAACTCACCGAAGTCAGAAAACTATCCATGGGAATACTCTTGCTGTTAAAAGAAATATGGAAGGATGACCTGAAAAAGGATGTATCTGAAGTTATAGATATAATAGAAAAGGCAGAAGATCCATTTATCAATAGTTCTCTTACTGATAGATTTGAGAGATTTGAAAACTGCCTTGATGTAATTGATAAAAGAATGAAAGGAATTTTTCTATTAGTGGAAGATATGCTGAAAAATAAACAAAAGGCATGGATTTAATAAAAAAGAATATCCTGATAACAGGGGTTCCGGGTATTGGCAAGACGACACTTATCAATAAAATTTCCGATAAGTTAAAGGATTACCGTCCTGTTGGTTTTTTTACAACAGAGATAAGAGAAAAAGGAATCAGAAAGGGATTTGATTTGATAAGCCTTGATGGGAGGAGGGGAATTCTTTCCCATACGGGAATAAAAAGCCCTTACAGGGTAGGCAAATACAAGGTTGATGTAAGGGGTTTTGAGGATTTTCTTGACTCCATTCCATTTTTTGCCGCTGAAACAAACCTTATAATCATAGATGAAATTGGAAAGATGGAGTGTCTATCTGATAAATTTAAAAATCTCGTAAGGCAGATTTTTGATTCTGATAAACTGCTTATTGCAACCATTGCCCTTAAGGGTGAGGGATTTGTAGCGGACTTAAAAAATAGAGGAGATATAAAAATATTTGATATGACATACGGAAATAGAGACTCTCTTTTGCTGGAGATTTTAAAGGCTGTCAGTGGTGCGGGGTAAGATTAAGAATCTGCTGAAACTGTTCGCTGTGAAGTATTCTCTCCAGCGTCTTTGCAAAGTCAGGCGGGTCTTGAAAGGGATGCTCTCTGAAAAGTTGGGCGTATTGTTCATCCATGAGCTCGCATATCTCTTTTGATTTATTTTGAGACACATCCTTGATTCTTTTTACATAGTTTGCATTAAACTTGAGATTATGCGGGTCAACATACCCTGCTTGAATCCATGCCGAGGTTTTTCTTGCACAGCGGCACGGGTTGTTATGATTTATCAAACCGCATTTTTCGTTCATAAAACTATACATATCCTTGCGCGCCCTTGAAAGTTTTTGCCGGAAGTTATCTCTGCTGATCTCCATAATCTCACTGCCAACGGCATCGCTTACCTCAAACATCTCTCCGAGGATATAGATTAACCGCTGCTCTCTGTCAAGACAGAGCAGCATCCCGGTCATGCAGCCGATCTTTGCTTCTTCCACAATAAGCTGCATATCAACAGGAAGGGAATTCCTGTCAGGCAAATCCATATCCGGCGTTTTGTCCAATTCATTACCGTAATATTTGAAATCCGTGATGACCTGTTCAAGACACTGCTTTTTCATGTTGATTACATGATTTACAACAATGCGGTAGAGCCATGTGCGGAAGCTGCTTCTGCCCTGAAAGGTAGAGAGTTTGGTAATCACCTTTATCAGAACTTCCTGCGTAACATCTTCGGCAATCTGCGGATTCAAGACCATACGCATGGCGATATTGTAAATCCACGCCTGATGCCTCAGGATTAGTTTCTCAAGGGCTTCTCTGTCTCCCTTCTGGGCAGATTCTACCAATGCTATATCAGTAGAATCCGTGTCATTTCTTTCTGTAAATGGATCTATCATTTCTACTGTATTTTAAAAACGAGATTCCTTACTTCGTTCGGAATACCAAAAACGGTATCTGTCATTGCGAGGCAAGACCGAAGCAATCTCTATTTTGATATTGATAATTCTTAGCTAATTTTTAACCCCCATAAATAATGATAAAAAGGGGCGATGAGACCAAAACCAGATTCCAAATCATCAAGCAGCTTTCTGCTGAAAAGGGTATCATCAATAACTCTATTACAAACCAGATATAGATTTTTCTTCTGATACCAATCCTGAAACTCTTCAGG
>JACRGN010000009.1 GCA_016234205.1 Nitrospinota bacterium
AAAATTAGAAGAGATAGAGCATCTTGGTTTTGCTACTGAAGGCAGCCGTTCACTTTATAACAATCTACTCGCAAAGAGTATAGCCCTTCCCAGAAACCTGACTACCTTTGCCGGATATGAATTGCGCGGAGAAATAGGAAGGGGGGCTATGGGCGTGGTTTACAAAGCGATTCAGCCGGGGACAAAAAGGGATGTTGCATTAAAGATATTCTCGCCGGTAGATGATATAGCAAGAGACCCCCGTGCATTGAGCGAATGCAGGCAGAGGTTTATACAGGAGGCGGAGATAACAGCCTCATTTTCCCATCCAACAGAGCATCCCAATATAATCTTTATCTATCACTTTGACCATTATCAGGGCAAGCCTTTTTATGCAATGCAGTATTTGGCTGAGACCCTCGATAAAAGGCTCGGAGGGGATGAAGAAGAATTGGCAAAAGGAGCGGCAAGCGGAAAAACATTGCCTGTCTCAGATTCCCTGAATATCATAGAGCAGGTTTGCAAAGGATTAAAGACTGTCCATGAAAAAGGGATAGTTCACAGGGATATAAAACCGCAGAACATACTATTTAACGATTCGGGAATAGTAAAGATTGGAGACTTCGGCATAGCAAAGAGATTGGAAGGAATCTCATTCACCAAATCAACAGGAGGGTTTGCCTCTGCCTTCTATGCAGCCCCAGATCAGGAGAGCGGATTTAAGGATGTTGATTACAGGGCTGATATATATTCTGTTTCTGCTGTTCTATACAGGATGGTTACAGGTAGGCTTCCGAGGGGCGGCTTTAAACCTCCTCATCAGATAAACCCTGAATTTCCAAAAGAAAAATCAGAGGCGGTTATGAAGGGATTATCGGAAAATCCAGCGGAAAGATTTACAACGATTACTGCATTTATACAGTCGCTCGGATTAGTCTCCGCAGGTGCAGCCGCAGAGCATAAAAGAGAGAAGTATAAAATAGCAGTAGAGATGGTATTGTCCGATGGGGCAATAACGGCAGACGAAGAGAAACTTCTGAAGAAGAAAAGGATATAGCTATACATAACAGACAAAGAGGCAGAAGAAATAGAATCTGAAGTAAGAAAAGAGCTCGGGATAACAGAAGGCTCAAAAATATCCCTTGAGAAAACAGTTGTCGCATTGGAAACAGGAAGCCTGAAGCTCGAGACAAAGCCTGAATATGCAGAGATATTCATAGATGCCGAGTCAAAGGGGAGAACACCCCTTTTAATAGAGAGACTCTCTGCCGGCGAACATCGTATTACCCTGAAAAAGGAGAACTATCATAAACACAATGAATTAATAGAGATAAAACCGGGAGAGACAACAGAGATAAAGAGGATACTGGATGTCCAGAAAGGGGCAATCAAGATTACCTCTGTCCCATCAGGCGCAAAGGTCTTTTTAAATGAACCCTTTACCCCGCAGGGGAGAGGGTTAGGGCCTGCCCCTGCAGGTATTAAGCAGGGGGTGAGGGGGGATTTGATTACCCCTCTGGAGATAACAGATGTCAGGATAGGGGAATATCAAATAAGGCTGGAGCTGCCTGATTACAAGCCATTTGAACAAAAAATAGAGGTCAGATACGATGAGTTCGTTACAGTAAATGCACAAATGTCTCCCTTCCCCGCAAAACTCCTCGTTACATCCACACCCGAAGGTGCATCAGTATATATAGATGATAAAGAGATTGGAAAAACAGACTATCACGGAGAAATAACCCCGGGAGAACATAACTTAGCAGTTGAGCTTACAGGCTATGAAAGAGAAGAAAGAAAGATAAACATAGAGCCAAACGGCTCTGATTCAGTTGACTTTAGATTAAAAAAGGCTGCGGCGCCGGCAATAGTAACAGGTAAATCTTATATAGAGCCTGTTACAGGAATGGAATTCGTGTTTGTCAAAGGCGGGTGTTATCAGATGGGGGATATATTTGGAGGAGATGCGGGTAGTGATGAAAGACCTATGCATGAGGTATGTATAGATGACTTTTACATGGGGAAATATGAGGTTACACAAAGACAATGGACAGGAATAATGGGAAACAATCCATCATATTTCAAAAACTGTGATGACTGCCCTGTTGAGCAAGTCAGTTGGAATGATGTTCAGGAATATATCAATAAGCTCAATCAAAAAACAGGTAAAAACTATCGTCTTCCCACAGAGGCGGAATGGGAATATGCGGCAAGGAGCGGCGGGAAGAAAGAGAAATATTCAGGGGGTAATAATATTGATAGTGTGGGGTGGTATAACGGTAATTCAGGAAGTAAAACTCATCCGGTAGGACAGAAAGAGGCGAATGGACTTGGGCTATATGACATGACAGGCAATGTATGGGAATGGTGTCAGGATTGCTATGGAGAGAACTATTACAAAAACAGTCCTAAAAACAATCCTAAAGGTGCATCAAGCGGACAATACCGTGTCCTTCGCGGCGGTTCGTGGTTCAGCCTTGCGTGGTTCACGCGCGCGACGAATCGTGCCGGGAACTTTCCCGACGGCCGCGACTACGGCCTTGGGTTTCGGGTGGTTGTTTCTTCTGTCCGCCAGTAAGTTTTTCTGATTTCTGAGATTCTGGTATTCTGAATTCTGTGGTTTTTAAAAAAAATTTTTAATTTAGGGTTGTCCTGTGTTTCAACAATCGCCAATTTTTGTAAAAACATTTGATCTCGTTAAATGGATAATAAAGGCAGCAGAAAAATTTCCGAAAAGCCAGAGATTTTTTATAGCCAAAAGGATAAACGATGCTATTTTTGACTTTTATGAAATTCTCGTAGAGGCGGCAGTTAAAAAAGATTGCAATTTAAGAGAGTTGCTTAAAGATGCGGACGCAAACCTCATGAAATTAAGGCATTATGTAAGATTGGCAATGGAGTTGGGTTATTTAAGTTTCAAGCAATATGAGTATGCCATAAAAGAAACGGGGAATGGGGTCAGGTCTTGAAATATCACTTTTCAAGTGGGTTCCTGCTCCCCGCTTAAAGCATGTGGGGACAAGCTTTGCAGGAATGACAAATATTTTCTAATGTTTTTGTGATGAGGTTCAGGGGCTTTGCCCCTGCACGCGATATTTTCCTCTTTTACTCGTTCCCACCTCCTGATATGATCATTACAGGGGCTATTTTCTAAGGGTTTAAATTTCATCTGTCATGCCCGAATGCTTTTATCCCCGATAGAACCCCTGATAGAATCAGTCAGGGGTCGGGGACGCATCCAGAGTGTTGCTAATGGATTCCCGCTCAAAAGACTGCGGGAATGACAATAAGGGAAACTGCGGGAATGACAGAACTGAAATTATGCAAATAAGCAATAGTTGTGTTATAATTAATTAAAAGTTTATCTGAAAATACACTGGAGGTTTAAGAGATGTCATTTTTAAATCGTATAGAATTTGATCCAAATGTGTGTAACGGTAAGCCGGTCATCAAGGGAACTCGTATTCCTGTTACGGTTATTCTTGACCAGATAGCAGAGGGATATCCCTGGCAGGCAATTCTTTCAGGCTACCCTGAATTAAAAAGAGAAGATATTCAGGCTGCCATAGAATATGCCAGAGCATTTATCGAACATGCCGAGCTAAAAGCAGTTAATGCCTGAACAATTCAAGCTATATCTTGATCAGATGTTTCGCGTTGAAGTTGCAGAAATCCTGCAAGAGGAAGGATATGATGTTATTCGTGCATCTGAGACAGGACATGCCCGTGCAAATGACCAACAGATACTAAAGAAAGCTATTGATGAAAACCGCATCTTAATTACGCTTGATGAACATTTTGGAGACTGGGTTATACTTCCACTTGGACGACATCATGGAGTTATCAGGGTTAAAGTTAATCCTGCAACAAGTAAAAATGTTTTATCAGTCCTTTTGCCATTTCTTAAGACCCATAATCAAGAACAATTTAAAGACCATCTTGTTATAATTTCGCAAAGGCGTGCAAAATGGATTTTCACTGCATTCCGATGACGCTATTTCTCTCTCCCACGCCATGATAAAATCAGTCAGGGGTCGGGGACGCATCACGAGTGTTGCTAATGGATTCCCGCTCAAAAGACTTGCGGGAATGACACTGCTGATGTGTTTTTCTCGTTCCCACCCCCTGATAGAATCAGGGTCAGGGGCTGTGTGGAAATGTAATGTTGTGATATAACAACCATAGTTAAGGAGGTGTTAAAATGTTAACTAAAAAACTTAAGAAAGAGATAGAAATCCTGCCATGCGAGGTTCTGCAAGAAATGGAAGATTTTATTAAAACATTAAAAATAAAGAAAGATATGAAAGAGGCTCAAAAGGTAAAACCACTGTCTTTATATGGGATATGGAAGGGAAAATTTCCTGAAGAATTTGATCTTGATAAGGAGCTATATGAGATTCGTAGTGGATGGAAGAAAAATTTGGAAGATATAAATGGATAAAAAATATCTCTTAGATACCCATACATTATTCTGGTATTTGACTGCTTCTCCTAAATTGAGCAAAAAAGCCAAAGAGATTATTGATAAAGGATTAAACAGAGAAGTTTCTCTTATTGTTTCTGTTATTACTTTAGCAGAATTATATTTTTTAAACGAGAAATCCGACAGTCCTCTTAATTTTTCTGATGAATATAAAAAACTTATGTTAGAAGAAATATTTGAAGTAGTTAGTATAGAGCCGGAAGATATTCTGGTTTTTTCTCAAATATCCGAAATTAAAGAGATGCATGATCGTTTAATTGGTTCTACTGCGTTGAGATACAAGGCAGTAGTTATTACTAAGGACAAAGAAATAAGAGCCAGTAATAAAGTTCAGGCAATATGGTGAGAATAATTTTTTCTCATTCCCACCCCCGATAGAAGCATTCGAGGGCAGGCCCCTGATAGAATCATTCAGGGGGCAAAGGCAGAGATAAATATATGTCTAACAAAAAATCAAAAGAATTATTTAAAAAAGCAAAGTTGTTAATACCAGGTGGTGTTAACAGCCCTGTCAGGGCATTTAAGTCTGTCGGCGGCGAACCTTTATTTATCAAAAAAGCATTAGGTTCAAAGATCTATGATGTGGATGGAAATGAATATATAGATTATGTAGGTTCATGGGGACCAATGATTGTCGGACACTCCAATCCTAAGGTAGTTTCAGCACTTAAGAAGGCTATTGTCAATGGTACAAGTTATGGTGCACCTACTGAATTAGAGGTTCAACTATCAGAGATGGTAATAAAGGCATTCCCATCAATAGAGATGGTCAGAATGGTGAATTCAGGGACAGAAGCCACAATGAGTGCCATAAGGCTTGCGAGGGCATATACAAATAGAAACAAAGTTATAAAATTTGAAGGGTGTTATCACGGTCATGTGGACAGCCTTCTGGTTAAGGCAGGGTCAGGTGCAGCAACATTAGGACTTCCTGACAGCCCCGGCGTTCCTCCTGATTTTGCAAAGAATACAATCACAATTCCATTTAATGATATAGAGAGGGTAAAGGATGTCCTAAAAAAAGAAGGTGAAAAAATTGCCTGTATAATACTTGAACCAGTAATAGGAAATATTGGAGTTGTCCCTCCAAAGAACGGCTTTTTACAAGGGTTAAGAGAAATTACAAAAAAATATGGAATCGTCCTTATATTTGATGAAGTAATGACAGGCTTCAGGGTTGCATATGGCGGGACACAGGAGTTATATAATATAAAGGCAGACCTTACATGCCTTGGCAAGATTATCGGAGGGGGGCTTCCTGTTGGTGCTTATGGCGGGAAGAGGGAGATTATGGAGATGGTAGCACCTGCTGGACCAGTCTATCAGGCAGGCACCCTCTCTGGAAATCCCCTTGCAATGACTGCAGGCATAGAGACCCTTAAGATATTATCCATGACAGGTGTCTATAAAAAATTAAATAAGATTTCCGAGAAATTATGTAAAGGAATGAAAGATGGGGCAAGAGAGTCTGGAATCGCCGTTTATTCAGCACGGGTAGGCTCAATGTTCTCTATGTTCTTCACAGATATAGAGGTAATAGACTACGCAACGGCAAAAACTTCAGATACAAATAGGTTCTCTAAATACTTCTCCCTGATGCTGAAAGGGGGGATATATTTAGCCCCCTCCCAGTTTGAGGCAGGCTTTGTATCTCTATCACATTCAGACAGGGACATAGAGAAAACAATAGAGGTAAGCCGAAAAACTCTCAAAAAAATATAACTCACGCTAAATTAATGCACGAATGATTTAGATAAGACCTTATGTCCCTGTAGCAACTGTCAAATTTTCACTTTTCCACGGATGGTAAAAAGTGAAAATTTCCACAGTTTAGACAGCCATGGACGGCTGTCTAAACGGCAAGCGGAAGGGACATAAGGTCTTTTACGCATTTTTTGGGTATCACTTTATCGCGATACGCTATAAATCTCTTCCCTTTCTACATCCTCCTTCAGCTTAGTAAATATCATCCGTCCTGCTGTTGTCTGAAGGACACTGCTTACAACCACCTCTACGCTCTTTCCAATTTCCCTGCGGGCATTATCAACCACAATCATTGTAC
>JACRGN010000104.1 GCA_016234205.1 Nitrospinota bacterium
CTTTGACTCAGGCAGTTCTATGTCTATCTTACGGCTAAAATCTATGAATACAGTGGATACCATGAAGAATATCAATAGCAGAAAAACTACATCAATCAGGGATGTCAGCGGGATACTGTAATCTTCTTCCTCTCTTTTTCTGAATTGCATTTAAAGAAATTATAAAATTAGCCACTGAGGCACGGAGACACAGAGGAAAACAATAAGGAGAAATGGGAAAATTTGAGAAAGGGGGAATAGAAAAAATATTTTATTTTAGCTTTTCTCCATCTCTCCATCTTTTCCCTTTCTCCTTAATCTTTTTTGCTTTTTTTCTGTGCCTCTGCGTCTCTGCGGTGAAATCAGGTTTTTGTTTATTTCTTATGGGTCAATTCTTCAAGAAATTTCAGTGATACCTCTTCCATTTCAAATATGAGCCTGTCAACCTTCCCTCTGAAATAATAATAGACTGCAAGTGTTGGTATCCCCACAATTAAACCTGCTGCTGTAGTTATCAGTGCCTCGGCAATACCGCTTGCCACCACACTCGGGTTTCCTGTGCCGCTCTCGGCAATTGCACCGAATGCCTTTATCATGCCAGTTACAGTGCCGAGTAGTCCAAGGAGTGGTGCAAGGTTGGCAATTACGCCAAGACCTCTTAAATTCGCATTTAAAAGGGTCGCCTCATGGTTACCTGCACCTTCAATAGCCCTCTCAATTTCTAAAATACCGTAATTTGCCCTTAATAACCCTGCCTTTAAAATTCGTGACATTGCAATATTATTGTTTTTGCAAACTGTAATAGCTTTATCTATTTCCATAGTCTGCCAGTATTTTCTGACCACATCAAGGAGTTCAGGATGGATAATCTTTTTTCTGCGAAGTGAAAGAAGCCTCTCCATTATAATAGCAAGGGCGAGGATTGAACATAGGAGTATGGGATACATTACCATGCCTCCCTTTATAAACGATGTAACTATCCATAGGTTTAAAAGGTAATCTAACATTTCGCTATATTTAACATGATTATTTGTAATATTTCAAGAATAAAAACCTAAAAGAATCACCACCAGACACGAAGACACTAAGTAAAAATTATTCCCTATTTCTTTGAGTCTTCGAGTCTTTGAGGCAGGTTTTTGTTTTTATTAACTTGTTTTTAAACAACAAATATGTGGTATTATTAAACACTGCCTATAGTTGTCCGTTGAAATAAATTATAAAGATGATAACATGATACAAGATAATAAGGAAAAAATCGTCGTCCATGTAGATGCCGATATTGAAGAGATTGTACCCGGTTTTCTTCAGAACATGCGTGAGGATGTTAAAACGGTATTGGACGCACTCGAAAAAGGGGATTATGAGACTATTCGGATATTAGGACATACTATGAAAGGGTCGGGCGGCGGCTATGGATTTGACGCTATCACCAATATAGGACACTCCATTGAAGAGGCGGCAAAGGGGAAAAACTCAGAGGAGATAAAAAAACAGGTTAATGAGCTCTCAAGCTACCTTGACAGGGTTGAGGTTGTATATGAGTAAAAAAAAGGAAAAGATTAAGGAGAAAAGGAGAAATAGGGGAAAGGGAGAAAAAACAATTGAAACCACAGATACACGCAGATAGACACAGATAAAAGCTTTTTAAGATCTTTTTTATCTGCGTTCATCTGCGTCCATCTGTGGTTGCTTTATATTTTATGCGTAATACAAGCCTTAAATCTAAATTTACTTTTAGCATTGTCGCTATCTATGTCATTGTTGGGTTATTAACCTTTATTGCATTCAAATTTGCAACCGATAAGGTCATAGAAAAATTAGGCATTAATTTTGTAAAAAAGCAGGCGCTTCTGGAAAAAAACAAGGCACTCTCCCTGATACACAGGGAAGTCGCTCTATCGTTAAAACTCATAGACTCTCCGCTTATTAGAAAATGGGCACAGAATGAAGACAATGCAGAGCTTAAGAACCTCGCCCTTCAGGAGCTTGAGAGCTACAGAACCGCTTTCCGCGACAGGAGCTTCTTTTTTATTATAGACAAATCCAAACATTACTATTTCAATAATGCTGGAAATGAATTTAAAAACAAAGAACTCAGACATACCTTGCAGGAAGACAATCCCAATGACAACTGGTATTTTAATGCCATGAAGAATGTGGAGAGCTTCGCCCTCAATCTTGATTATGACAACTCCCTTAAGGTTACCAAGGTCTGGATCAATGCCGCAGTGAGAGATGAAAACAACAAGAAGATAGGATTAGGAGGGAGCGGCTTTGAGCTTACCGATTTTATAAATACCCTGATATATTCGGTGGAGGAAGGGGTGTCAACTGTTTTTATAAGCAGGGACGGCTCACTTGAAGCGCACGAGAACCCAAAATATATGGAGCATAACAGCAACATCAGGGGAGATATGAAAAAGATAACAATTTACGATCTTATGCCCGATGATACTGAAAAGTCTGCCCTCAACAATGCTTTAAAAAGGATTGAGGGGGGGACGAATGAAGTTGAGACCATCTTTATTACGGTTGAAGGCAAAAAATATCTTGCAGGAATTTCATTTATCAAAGATATAGGCTGGTTTAATATAGTTCTATCCGATATATCGAAGGTTGTAAGTATAAAAAACTTTATACCTGTTCTTTTTGTTATCATCCTGTCTCTCCTCACCTTTCTTTTTCTTATAACCATACTCTTGAACAGGATAATCCTCCGTCCCCTGTCATCGCTTATTGCCTCATCTCAAGAGATAGCAAAGGGAAACTACAATATTGTCCTCTCTGTAAACACAGGCGATGAGATAGGGCAATTAAAGGATGCATTTAATCAGATGACGCATACTGTTAAAGAGCATACCGAACACCTCGAGCAAAAGGTTGGGGATCGCACCGCCGAGCTGAAAATTGCCAAAGAACAGGCAGAATCGGCCACCCGTGCAAAGAGCGAATTTCTCGCCAGTATGAGCCATGAGATAAGGACGCCTATGAATGCAATCATAGGCATGGCTGATTTATTGTGGGATACCGAGCTGACCCCGGAGCAGAGGCAGTATGTCCATGTGTTCAGATCGGCAGGGGAGAATCTCCTTCAGCTTATCAATGATATTCTCGACCTTTCAAAGGTCGAGGCAGGACAACTGGCGATTGAATCGGCTGACCTTGATTTAAGAGAGGTTATTGAAAGTCTCGGTGAAGTTATGGCAATAAGGGCGCATCAGAAGGGGGTTGAATTCGCCCATCATATTATGCCCGATGTCCCGACATATTTAATCGGCGATCCTCTCAGGCTAAGGCAGATTTTAGTCAATCTTATTGGAAACGCAATTAAATTTACCGAAAAGGGTGAGATTGTGGTAGAGGTAAAGACGAAGGATGAAGGACGAGGGACGAAGGGCGAAGCCAATCTCATCTTTTCTGTCAGGGATACAGGCATCGGAATACCCCCTGAGAAACTGAATGCTGTTTTTGAAAGATTTACACAGGTTGACTCATCAACCACCCGCAAATATGGAGGCACAGGGCTCGGACTTACCATCTCAAAACGGCTTGTGGAGATGATGGGAGGACGGATTTGGGTAGAAAGCAAACAGGGAGAAGGGAGCATATTTTATTTTACTGCAAGATTTGCCGTTCAATCTGAAGATAAGAAGCGGCTTCCGTCTCCTGAAGTTGATATAAGCGGAATAAGAATTCTTATCGTAGATGACAATGCAACAAATCGGATGATATTGAAGGAGATGCTCTCCGAATGGGATGTGCTTGTAACTGAGGCGGTGGATGGGGAGCAAGGGCTTTCAGAGCTTATCCGTGCGAGAGATGCGGGAGAGTCGTATAGGCTTGTCTTGCTCGACTGCCGTATGCCCGGGATGGACGGGTTTCAGATGGCAGAATATATGAAAAATGACCCTACCCTTGCAGGTATGGCTGTTATGATGCTCACCTCCGACAACAGGGATGGTTATACAAAGAGGGCAAAGGAGCTTGGGATGGCGAAATACATGACTAAACCTGTAAAGAAAGCGGAATTAAGGGCTGCAATATCGGCGGCAATTACTGAAAAAAAGGTTATTACAGAAAAAGAGACACAGGTAAAACCTGCAGTCATTGAAGAAATTCTGCCTTTAAACATCCTCCTTGTTGAAGATTCAAGAGATAATCGTCTGCTTATCGAGTCCTATCTCAAAAAGACCCCGCATAAAATAGAGATAGCCGAAAACGGCGAGATTGCAGTCGAGAAATTCATGTCGGGTAAATATGACGTTGTTTTTATGGATATGCAGATGCCTGTGATGGACGGTTACACTTCCACTAAAATTATAAGGAAGTGGGAGGCGGAGAAGGGCGCAGAGTTCACACCTATTATCGCCCTGACTGCCCATGCACTTAAAGAAGATGAGCAGAAGAGCCTTGATGCAGGCTGCACCTCTCACCTTACAAAGCCAATAAAAAAGGCGAA
>JACRGN010000090.1 GCA_016234205.1 Nitrospinota bacterium
CCCTTTTCCACAAAGAGGTTTGTAATACCCACTCCGGGGAGCCCTTTAAACCCTCCTCTTACACCATTGCCAGTAGAGGTCGTCTTCCAGTTGTTTGCTGTATATATGTTATGAAGAAAGGCTTTTAAATAACCCTTTTCTATCATCGGTGTCCTTCTTGCAGGAGTCCCTTCACCATCTATAGGGGCTGAGCCAATACCGCCGTCAAGCGTCCCATCATCTATAAGATTTAATATTGACGAGGCAATCTCTGAGTTGAGTTTATCTGCAAGCATGGATTTCCCTTTCTGGACAGAATCGGCAGAAAGAGATGAAGACAGGATACCTATAAAATCACATGAAACCTTTGGGTCAAGTATAACCGGGATGCGGCATGTATTTATCCTCTTTGCACCTAACATCCCTATTGCCTTTTTTGACGCCTCTATTCCAACCTCATCTATTTTCAGGCTATCGTAAAACCTGTTGTAATCAAACTCCCATCCGGTCTCTGAATTTCCATTCTCCTCTGCTACAAGCATTATACTCGTAGAGCAGACAGTATCACTATAGAAAGATTTCACTCCATTTGAATTTACAAGAACCCTGTTGTATTCTGAATCCTCATAACAGGCATGTCTTATATTATTTATCCTTTTATCGTATTGGAGTGCAGCCCTCTCCAACTTCATTCCCCTCTCTATTTTTTCTTTCTCCCCTACCCCTTTAAGTTTGTCATCATATAGACTTTTGACAGATGCACCCTGAGAAGGTTTTGCAAATGAAATATATACATCTGACTCATTGTTCTCCGCATTCTCAAATGCCTCTTTTATAAGCCTCTCTATTGCAGGAGGGGAGTTATCAGATGTATATGAAAATCCTAATTTGTTTCCCAATAAGACCCGTAACGCAAACCCTCTACTCGCAGCCGATTGAAATGAATCCACCTTCTGCTCTTTAACTTCAATGGCAGTAGAGGATTCTTCAATAATATAGACCTCTGCACTGTCAGGCTTCTTTTTAACAGACTTACTTAAAATATCTTCAGCAATACTTACAATGTCCATTTTAGCTCCTTATCTAAGAAATAGAATCAGATTTTCTCTAAAACTGAAAGTCAGGCGATGGGAACATCCTTGAGCGGATTTTGCCATCACAAAGACTTCACCACGATGGTGAAGTGTGATGGCTCCCTCGCAGGCAGGCATGGACGCCTGCCGAGAATGAGCGAAAGGGTGTTCCCATCGCTCAAACTCTATCTTTCAGTCCTTATCCATGTATGCCAGTCGTCACTAATATCCCCTCTCCTCTTATACCTTTCCATTGCGTTTTTACAGATACATCCTCTGTTAGCTTGTGACAATTTTTTAAAAGTCCTTTTAATAATCTCCGGAAACTTTAATATAATTTTATTCACCCTTTCTTTTTCATCTTTATTCTGCATCCCTTCAAAGAGCTCACCTTCTGCGTAATCTCTGTCTTCAACTCCTTCAGCATAATTTGTAAGATAGCAGACAGAGGCATAACAGATTTCCAATTCCCTTGCCAGAAATGCCTCAGGGACAAGTGTCATACCAACCAAGTCACCACCTGATAATTTAAACTTCCGTATCTCTGCTGGTGTCTCAAGCCTTGGTCCCTGTGTGCAGACATAAATACCTTCATTGTGATAACTCTCTCCTGCCTCCTCTAATGAAGCAGATAAGGCATCTCGTATTTCAGTGCAAAATGGATGTGATTGACGGATAAATCCTATCCCAGTATCATTGAAAAATGTATAGTCTCTTCCCTTTGTCTCGTCAATTATATCATGTGGAATAACAAAATCCCCAACAGAATATTTTTGATTAATTATACCCGGTCCCGACCATGAGATTATCCTTTCTACACTGCACTCCTTCAATGCCCATATATTCGCCCTGTAATTGACAAATGGTGCGGAAACTTCATATCCATTCTCACCATGTCTTGATATAAATAGAAAACTGCTATCTTTATCTCTAAATCTATGAATGGGTGCACCCTCACCAAAGGGTGTGATAATCTTACTGCACTCAAGGTCAACACCAAAACCTTCATCC
>JACRGN010000099.1 GCA_016234205.1 Nitrospinota bacterium
ATCTGAGGAACAGTCTGCGGCTACAGATACAATCAGCAGGGATATACAGGATATAGCCAACACAACAAAGGAGACATCCACAAGCTCAACCCAGATAGCAGATGCAAGTAATGATTTGTCAAAACTTGCGACAGAACTTCAGGGAATGCTTGCAAAATTTAAGGTAAGGAGTTAGGTGCTGTAAGTATTATCTTGAAGATTCCTTATAGATTACTTCTGTAGAAACTATATGTTTATTTAGCCCAAGTTCTTTATTGTCAATTCCAAGGGCAATGCCCACTAATTGTGGAAGATGTAGAATCGGCAGGTTTAACTTCGTTTGTACAATTTTATCAATCTCTGGCTGGTATGAGTCAAGATTGAGATGACAGAGAGGACATGGCGTGACAAGGCAGTCTGCATTTTTTTCTTTAGCCTCCTTGAGGCTTATGCCTGACATAGTGAGAGAACTCTCTTTATTCATCATTACTATAGGGAAGCCGCAGCATTTAGACCTTCCATCATATTGAACAGGCTCACCGCCAAGGGCTGTAATTAAATCTTCAAGTGCTGTTGTCCTGTCTGGAGAAGAAAAATTGGAGTATACAGAAGGCCTCAAGAGATAGCACCCGTAAAAGGGTGCAACCTTTAATCCTTTTAAGGGTCTTGTAACCAATCCTTTTAATTTTTTAAGACCAAAGTCTTCAATTAAGATATGAAGCAGGTGTTTTATCTTGACCTTACCCTTATACTGATGACCGCCGTCTTTCAATACCTCATTTATCTTTTCCTTTCTCTTTGTATCATTGTCTATATTTTTCTGTGCCTTCATCATCACACCCTGACATGTGCCGCATATATTCATTATGTCGAGGTTTAACTCTTCGGCAACGGCAAATGTCCTTGCATTTAATGTATCACTTAGCAGGGGGTCTTTCTCAGAAATTACTCCAGCACCACAGCAGGAGACATTCGTAAGCTCGTGCAGTTCTATGTCAAGCCTCTTTGCAACTGCTACAGAAGAACTGTAAAGCTCTCTGCCCGCCCCCTTTGCAACACATCCTGTATAAAATGCGTATTTCATAAAAAAGACAGGTTAAGGTTAAGGATAAGGTCAAGGAATTCCTCAACCTAAACCTTAGCCTCAACCTTTTTGTTTTCCAAATCTCTTAAATATCCTCTTCACATCATCCATATCGTCAATATGTTTATGAATAATTGGAGGATTCTTCCCTCTCAAAAACATCCTTATGCCAACTGGAATAAGGCTCAAAAGCCCTGGAATATTAAATATCCCCATTGACTTTACAGGTATTATATTTTCATTGAGTCTTCCGCTGCTCCTTATGGAATCCACAAAGCCTTCCACATGTCTGGCACCATTGTTATTGGCTATACCCATTTTTAATGCAGTAGTCCTTAAGGATACAATCCTGTCCATTGGTTTTACCTCTGTGGGGCATCTCTCAACACACTCTCCACAATGGGTGCAGTCCCAGATTCCATCCGCCTTACTTAAATTAATTACCCTTTCCAATGCTACCTTATCCCGTGAATCATCAACAAACCTCTGTGCCTTTGCAAGTGCGGCAGGCCCAAGGAAATTTTCATTTGAAGCCCAGCTATTGCAGTCTGAGCAGCATGACGCACACATTATACAGGTAGATGCCGCATCTATGCGGTGGAAATCTTCAGAAGACTGCCTTCTTTCCTTAAATCCCCCTTCGTCCCCCTTTATTAAAGTGGGGGTGGGGGGGATTTCATCTGTCACAAGCCACGGTTTAACTTTCTGAAATTTTGAAAAGAATGGCTCAAGGTCAACAACAAGGTCTTTTAAAACCTTTGCATTACCAAGCGGCTCTATCTTCATCCTGCCGTTAATTATCTCATCAACCGCCTGAGTCTTACAGGCAAGCTTCGGATGTCCATTCACCTTTACTGCACATGAGCCGCAGATAGCACTTCGGCATGACATGCGGTGGGTCAATGTCCCGTCCTGTGTCCATTTAATGAGATTAAGACAGTCCAATACCGTCGCCCCTTCAGGAACATTCATTTCATAATCTTTGTAATAAGGGGCTCTGTCCTTTTCTGGATTAAATCTTCTTATTGAAAAAATTACCATATTTTAATTTAGCCACTAATGAACACGAATTAACACTAATTTTTAAAAACCTTTTTAGAGATTAGACTAATTCACTAATTTTCTTTCCTCTATTTGTGAATATTCGTGTAAATTCGTGGCTAATCAGTATTTTCTTTCCTCTGGTTGATGTTTTGTAATTGTCACAGGTTTATATTTAAGCTCAATCCCACCATCAGGTTTTTTGTAAGATAGTGTATGCTTGAGCCACTTTGCATCATCCCTCTTTGAAAAATCTGTCCTCGCATGTGAGCCCCTGCTCTCTTCCCTCGCAATGGCACTTACAACTATGACTTCCGAATACTCAAGCATATGCTGTAATTCTACAGCCTCAATCAGTTCTGAATTAAATGTCTTCCCCCTGTCTGTCACCTTTGCCTTTTTAAACCTCCCCTGCAACTCTTTTACTTTTTTCAGGCAGGTTTCTAAACCCTCTTTATTTCTGAATACCCCGCAATTGGACATCATAATCTCTTTAAGCTCATTTCTTATATTATTCATACTCTCTGTCCCAGAGGTATTCATAATAGTATCAAGCCTG
>JACRGN010000100.1 GCA_016234205.1 Nitrospinota bacterium
AGGGAATCCCCTCCTTACAGGCAGTTTAAATATCTTCTCTGCCAAATCTGTCATCCCCTCCATACTCGCAGCCCCGCCTGTCAGGACTACACCTGATGCAATCAACTCCGAGAAACCGCTTATATCTACCTCTCTCTTTATTAGATTAAACATCTCCTCTACCCTCGGCTCAATTATCTCGCTCAAAATCTGGCGGGAGAGTATCCTATTATCTCTACCGCCCGTGCTTGGGACTTCAATTGTGTCATCCTTTTTTACAAGGGCAGTCATTGCACAGCCGTAAGTTTTTTTGATTTTCTCTGCCTCTGCCTGCGGGGTGCGTAGTCCTATGGCAATATCATTTGTAATATGATTTCCACCTATGGCAAGAACTGATGTATGTTTTATGCTCTCCTCAAAAAATATTGCCAGGTCAGATGTCCCGCCGCCTATATCTACCATTGCCACACCGAGCTCCTTCTCATCCCTGTCAAGCACTGCATCGCTTGATGCAAGAGGTTCAAGGACTATATCCTTCACCTCAAGCCCTGCCTTATTAACACTCCTTACTATATTCTGGGCAGATGTTACCGCACCTGTAACAATATGCACCTTTGCCTCAAGCCTTACCCCTGACATCCCCAGAGGCTCTTTAATGCCCTCCTGTTCATCAAGTATGTATTCCTGCGGTATTATATGAATTACCTCTCTATCAGGCGGTATTGCAACAGCCTGGGCAGCTTCTATAACCCTGTCAATGTCAAACTGGCTGACCTCTTTATTCTTAACCGCTATTACGCCGTGACTGTTAAATCCCTTAATATGCCCGCCTGCTATGCCAACATAGACAGAGTCAATCTCGCAGCCCGCCATCAATTCCGCCTCTTCCACTGCCCCCTTTATTGACTCTACAGTGCTCTCTATATTGACAACAACCCCCTTCCTTAAACCCCTTGATGGATGGGTCCCTATCCCTATTATATCTGCCTCTTTTTCATCCCTCACCTCACCGATTATGCAACATATCTTCGTTGTTCCAATATCAAGTCCTGCAATTATATTTTCACCTTTAGGCAATTTCTCACCCCCTTTCTTTTAGTGTCAGTGTCAGTTATCAGTGTCAGTTACTAACACTAACCACTAACACTGTCACTGATTTTCGTATTTCACAATTACCTTATCCTTAAATGACAAATCTATGTAATTTATTTCCCTCACCTCCTTTTTTTTCTTCTCTTTTAATGATGTGCTGTTTTCATTTTTCACTGCCTCTTTATTATCAATATTTGTCCTGTCCTCTAAAAACCTCATCACAGTTTGAAGATGCTGAAATTTTTTATCAATATCCTCACCATTAATAACAATATAACTGTTTGTATCTTTCAAATTTATTTTAACCTTCTCTGAACTGAGAGGTTCAATTGTGGTTATGTTGTCTTTAAAAGATGAATCTCCAAGATTTAATTTAACCCCTTGCAGCCTGCTCCATATATTTATGCCATTGAAGACATCCTCAGAGCTGATTCTATCGCCAACCTTATATTCCAGACCCATAGGCTTAACAATTACTGGAAAACTCATGTCTGACTCTCCATTTAGTTTTGCCAACACCATACCTTCATCATCTATCAGATAGAGCTCATTTGATTTTAAAATTACCGCCGGTTCTCTCTCATTTATCTTTATTTTCAACCTGTCAGGCATCTCCTTTTTTACTGCTGTATCTTTTATCCACGGATGACCTTTAAGCCGTTTATAAATCTCCCCTGTGTTAACTGAGAATATATTCTGACCAATCTTTATATTGGATGCCGAGAGTATATCATCCCTATTTAGATTTATATTTCCATCAATGGTTATATTAGAAATATCAAAATAAGGTGACGCCATTACATATCTGTAACCCCAATACCCCCCCGCTACAACAAGATAAAATAATGATATAAAAGCTGTTAGCTTGAATAGTGAGAATGTTACAGATTTTATACGCTGTATCTTTTTTCTTCTTGAGATAACAGCACTTGCACCTCTATATGTACCCCTATAGGGTCTGACTTTTATTGCTACTGAAGTCTTCATATTTTTAGTAGGCAGTAGGCAGTATGCAGTATGCAGTATGCAGTATATGTAGTCACTTCTGCTTACTGCTTACTTTTCTTCTATTATCATCTCCAGTGCCTTAATTAAAAGGTCTTTAAATTCTATCCCTGCCGCCCTCGCCGCCATTGGAATAAGGGAAGTAGCTGTCATGCCAGGGATTGTATTGATTTCAAGCACGAACAGATTCTGCGATTTATCCATTATCATATCTGTCCTCGTAATTCCCCTGCATCTTAAAACCTTATGACACTTGAGTGCAAGATTCTGGCACTCTCCCAATTTTTTTTTATCAATCCTCGCCGGAACAAAATACTCTGTCATGCCAGGTGTATATTTTGACTCATAATCATAAAAACCTTTTTTGGGTGAGACCTCAATCACCGGCAGTGCCGTATCCTCCAGCACCCCGGCAGTAAGAACTATCCCGTCTATAAATTTTTCAATCAGGATATAATCGTCAAACCTAAAGGCGTCCTGTATTGCCGAATTAAGCCTGCCGGCACTATCAACAATATTGACCCCTATTGTAGACCCGCCATTTGCAGGTTTAACTATGAATGGGAAGCCTGTCATGAATTTATGCCCTTTTCTGTAATCCTTCTTACATATAACCTCATAGGGTGGTGTTGGAATCTGATGCCTTTCAAAAAGCTCTTTTGATATAACCTTATTCATTGAGACAGCACTTCCAAGAACACCCGAACCTGTATATGGAATCCCCATAATCTCTAACATACCCTGAACAGTCCCATCCTCGCCGTATTTACCGTGAAGGGCAATAAATGCAACATCTATCTTTTCATCCTCTATCTTTCCGGCAATATCCTTTCCTACATCAATAGACACAACATTGTATCCAGCTTCTTTCAAAGCATTGCAAATAGCCGTGCCGGTCTTCAGTGATATCTCCCTCTCCGAAGACATGCCGCCCATCAAAACGCCAATCTTTTTACTCTTTAATTCCATCTCTTAATCCCTCTTATTAGTAAGCAGTAAAAAATGTCTTCTGCCTACTGCTTACTCCTTACTGCATACTGTGTGTATCTTCTCCAACAATCTTAATCTCTTCCTCTAAAGAGATGCCTTCCTTTGTAAAAACCCTCTCTTTTACAATTTCAATAAGTTTTAAAACATCGCATGCAGTGGCATTCCCCCTGTTTACAATAAAATTTGTATGCATCTCTGATACTACCGCATCTCCAACACTGAAACCCTTAAGACCTGTGGATTCTATAAGCCTCCCTGCGAAGTCATTTGACGGATTTTTAAATACAGAACCGGCACTGTATGAAGAGAGGGGCTGTTTTGATTTTCTATCAGATATTAATAATTCCATCTTTTTTTTTATATCCCTGCCATTCCCTTTTCTCAAAATCAGATCTGCCTCTAATACTACCGAGCCTGTTGGAAAATCTGAATGCCTGTATGAAAACCCAATATCTTCTCTTTTTAAAACTTTTATCTCTCCGTCATCTGTCATAATTTTTACTGATTTAACTATATCTTTCATCTCGCCATCCCTTGTCCCGGCATTCATTATCAATGCCCCCCCTATAGAGCCTGGTATCCCAACCGAAAATTCTATCCCCGATAATTCATTCTTAAGGGCAAAACTCACAAGTGTCTGTAAACCTGCACCTGCACCTGCTGTTATCATTTCATCATCTGCAATTCTAATTTCTCTAAAACCTTCGTTCAAACTTACAACTACCCCTCTTATGCCGCCATCCTTTATCAGAAGATTTGTCCCAAAGCCGAGAATAAATAATGGTATTTTTTTATCACGGCACATATAAAGGACATTTCTTAAATCATCTGTATCCTCAGGAAAAATTAATAAATCAGCATTCCCGCCAATACGAAATGATGCATAATTCCGCATCGGCTCATTAAATTTCTTTTTACACCTTACCTCTTTAAAAATCACATCTAACTCTTCACTCTTCATTCTTCAATGCAAATGCAAAGGAAATTATATATCCGCAGATTTCACAGATTACCGCAGATTAAAACAAATTATTTTTTAAAAAATCTGTGAAAATCTGCGTAATCTGCGGATTAATTAAGTTTTTGTTCTTCTCAGAAACTCCTCCCCTATCTTCCATATATCCCCGGCACCGAGTGTAATCACTATATCCCCCCGTCGTGCCTTTTTTGACAGATAGGGGGCTATCTCCTCTTTATTCCCTATAAAAACTACATCCCTGTGCCCATGCCCCTTGACACCATCGTAAATCAGCTGTGCATTTATTCCATCAATAGGCTTCTCGCCTGCAGGATATATATCAGTTATAATCAGAGAATCTGAATCATAAAAGGCAGTATAAAAATCTTTAAGCAGGTCTCTCGTCCTCGTATATCGGTGAGGCTGAAACACAGTTATCAGTCTTTTATCTTTCCATCCATCCCTTGCAGCCTTGAGTGTTGCCTTTATCTCAGAAGGATGATGACCATAATCATCAACTACCATTACACCATCTGCCTCCCCTTTTAGCTGGAATCTCCTCTGGACACCGCTGAACTCCTCTAAACCCTTTCTTATAGAATCAAAATCAATATCCAGTTCATGACCGACTGCAATTGCTGCCATGGAATTATATACATTATGCATTCCGGGAATATTGAGTTTAATCTCACCTAATACCTTCTGCCTTCTCAGGGCGGTAAAGCCGGTTGTCCTGCCTGAAAATGTTATATCCCTTGCACTATATTCCGCCTGACTACTGAATCCGTAAGTAATAAATCGCTTCTCCACCTGCGGAATGATTGATTGGATATGCTCCTGGTCAAGGCAGAGGACTGAAGATCCATAAAATGGAATCTTATTTATAAATTTTAAGAATGCCTTTTTAATTTCTTCCATATCGCCATAATGGTCAAGGTGCTCTGCATCTATTGTTGTAACTACTGCAATTGTCGGTGTAAGTCTTAGAAAAGAGCCGTCACTC
>JACRGN010000101.1 GCA_016234205.1 Nitrospinota bacterium
ATAATGATAAAAAGGGGCGATGAGACCAAAACCAGATTCCAAATCATCAAGCAGCTTTCTGCTGAAAAGGGTATCATCAATAACTCTATTACAAACCAGATATAGATTTTTCTTCTGATACCAATCCTGAAACTCTTCAGGGATATTATTATTTAAAATCCTTTTATATTTCTCCCCTTCTACAACAAAGACCTTTTGTTTTGAATAAAGGGAGACTACTTTAAAAAATTCCTTTGATTTTCTGACAATCATTTCACGAAGCCTGTCCATTGTCTCTTTACTCGCACTATAAAACCCCATTCCATAACGGTATGAATCTGGAGAGATTTCAAAAAAATAGGCAGGGGCATCTTTCCAATCATTGTTCGGTCTTTTAAATGTTATCCACATTGTATCTCTAAAGGGAGATTTATCTTTGGAAAACCTTGTATCTCTATAAATTCTTGAAATCGTCTTATTCACCGCAGGTCTTATTTCAAAATGCGGGTCAATAGTCAGCATGAATTCACCCAGATACACGACCAGATTTTGCAATGGCTCCAGTAGATATTTTTGATAATTCTTCTTATTTGCCTCAAACCATGTCTTGTTATTATTTGCCTTAAGATTTCTAAGAAAATCAAGCGTCTTTTGTGAAAATCCGTTAAATCTATTGTCCATATTTTTTCAGGAACTGGTCGAAAATCGGGTAAAACTCATCTGGATTATCGGCATAAACCATGTGGTCAGAGCTTGAGACTTCAAAATATGTATAATTATTCATGAATGTCTTTATCTTGTCAGCCTCTTTTTCAGAAAGATACCAACTGTCTTTAGCACGGATAAATAATATCGGGCATTTAATCTGTTTTAAAATATGATACCACCTCTGGTAGTAGACATCAATTGCTGACATTGCATACCGGGAAAACAAGAAATCGTAACCTTCAACTGTCTCAAATAGATTCTCTATAAAATACCTGACATTTGTTTCTGCGCCAAAGCGTTTAGAAATATCTCTTATTGCCTCCTCATAAGTAGAATATGGTGTTGGCCAATCGGCTGTAAATTTATCAGTGGGAGAGACTTTATCAGGAGTGATGTCAGATAGTCTATCCGAGCCATCTGCCTGTGTGTCAAGAATGATCAAAGATTTTACGGCTTGCGGATAGAGGGCGGCAAGATATGCTGCATTTCTGCCGCCTAAAGAATGTCCGACTACTATCGTTGTATCTAATTTAAGATGCTTAATCAGCTCATATGCATCGGCAGCAAAATCCTCTCCTGCATATCGTGCAGCAGGTTTGTCACTCAGTCCATGACCCCGCTGGTCTGGAGCGATTATGCGATACCTGTCTTTATATCGCAGCATGAAATCAGTCCATGTCTCACCCCGACCCCATTTCCCATGAAGGCAGAGAATGGGTTGATTGTTTGATACAGTATCACGATAAAATAGATTCAATCCATTAACTTTAATTACCGCTCTCTTTACTTTGAATGTTTCCATGATAACCTCCTTGTCATTATTGCCTATATCTATTTAGACAGGGGAAAACAAACAGTGTGACAGTTCATGAGGTTGAAATAAAGCCTTTTCTGGTTTATTATTAACATTACCCTAAAAAAAGTAAATATGATGGATGAGTTAAAAGAATTAACAGATGATGAGGTAAAAGAAGAAAAGGCACTCCTTTACGACCCCCTCACAAGCTATATCGCAAAGATAAAAAAATATCAATTCCTCACAGTAGAAGAGGAACATGAGCTTGCAATAAAATACAGGACTGACGGGGACAGGGAGGCGGCATATAGATTAGTTACCTCTCATCTCCTCCTTGTCGTAAAGATCGCGATGAAGTTCAGCAGGATGTATAGCAACATCCTTGAACTGATACAGGAGGGGAATATAGGGCTGCTTGAGGCTGTAAAGAGGTTTGACCCGTTCAAGGGGTCAAGACTCTCCACTTATGCAACATGGTGGATAAGGGCATTTATACTGAAATATATTGTTGATAATCTGAAGATGGTAAAGGTAGGGACAACAAATGTCCGCCGAAAGCTGCTCTTTAAGCTAAGGAGTGAGATTGAGAGATTGGAAAGGGAAGGTTATAATCCCGACACAAAGTTACTCGCAGAACATTTTGGAACTACAGAAGAGGATATTATAGATATTGGTGAGGCCATATCTTCACAGGATATTTCTCTTGATGCACCAATTGACGAAAATTCAAAAGAGAAGGTCGGTGATACTATTGAGTCAAAAGGGCAGTCTCATGAAGATAAGGTTGAAGAAGATGAATTCAGGGACTTGTTCTATAAAAAGCTGTCAAAATTTGAAGAGGGTCTAAATGAGTATGAAAAAGAGGTATTGAGAAACAGAATCCTTTCTGAAGACCCTGTTACTCTGCAGGATATAGGGGATAAATTTAAGGTTACAAAAGAGGCTGTCAGACAGGCTGAACAAAGGCTGCATGAAAAGTTGAAGAAATATTTTGAAAAGGAAATGCCAAAATAATAAAAGAATTAAAGGGAAGGGGTCAGTTTTTCCTAACCCCTAACCCCTAATCCCTGTTATTAGTACATCCCCCCTCCGCCTTGAGGCATCGGTGCAGGAGTCTCCTTCTTTTCTGGAATATCTGTTACCATTGCCTCGGTTGTAAGGAGCAGAGATGCAATACTTGCTGCATTCTGTAATGCTGAACGGGTTACCTTTGTGGGGTCAATAATACCCGCCTTTACCAAATCTTCATACTCTTCTGTAGCAGCATTAAATCCAACATTGGTCTTTTCATTCTTAACCTTCTCTACAACTACAGAACCTTCCCATCCGGCATTGTTTACAATCTGCCTGATTGGTTCTTCAAGAGCCCTCTTTACTAAGTTCACACCAACCTGAAAATCTCCCTTGAAATTGAGTTTTTCAATGGCTGGGATACACCTCAATAATGCCACACCGCCTCCAGGGACAATACCCTCTTCTGCGGCTGCCTTTGTGGCATGCATGGCATCCTCAATCCTTGCCTTCTTCTCTTTCATCTCTGTTTCAGTGGCTGCACCTACATGGATTACTGCAACACCGCCTGCGAGTTTTGCAAGCCTCTCCTGAAGCTTCTCCCTGTCATAATCGGATGTGGTCTCCTCAATCTGGACCCTAATCTGCTTCACCCTTCCCTCAATAGCTGATTTCTTGCCGGAACCCTCTATAATCGTTGTGTTATCCTTATCAATGATTATCTTCTTTGCCCTTCCAAGGTCATCAATGGAAACCTTCTCAAGTTTTATGCCAAGGTCTTCAGTAATAGCCTTACCGCCGGTCAGGACAGCAATATCATCAAGCATTGCCTTCCTTCTGTCACCGTAGCCAGGGGCTTTAATCGCAGCACCCTTGAGAGTCCCTCTTAATTTATTGACAACAATTGTTGCCAGTGCCTCACCCTCAACCTCCTCAGCGATAATCAAGAATGGTCTTCCGGTCTGGGCAATCTTCTCAAGTAGTGGAAGCACCTCTTGTAATGAGCTTATCTTCTTCTCATGAATTAGGATATATGGGTCCTCTAACTCAACCTCCATCCTCTCTGCATTTGTGACAAAGTATGGTGAAAGGTAACCCCTGTCAAACTGCATACCCTCAACTATGTCAAGGGATGTCTCCATTGACTTTGCCTCTTCAACAGTAATGACTCCATCCTTACCCACCTTGTCCATCGCCTCTGCTATAAGGTCTCCGATAATCTGGTCATTATTTGCTGATACTGAACCTACCTGAGAAATCTCCTTCTTTCCCTTCACAGGTATGCTCATCTTTTTCAGTTCTTCTACAACAACCTCAACAGCCTTCTCCACACCCCTCTTTAATTCCATGGGATTAGCACCTGCTGCAACATTCTTGCTGCCTTCCCTGAATATTGCCTGTGCAAGGACTGTTGCTGTGGTAGTTCCATCTCCTGCAACATCACTGGTCTTGCTTGCTACCTCTTTGACCATCTGGGCGCCCATATTTTCAAATGAGTCTTCCAGCTCTATCTCCTTTGCCACTGTTACTCCATCCTTTGTAATCGTCGGAGAGCCCCACTTCTTATCAATGACTACATTTCTCCCCTTTGGGCCAAGGGTTATTTTAACTGCATTGGCAAGCTTATCAACCCCTTTAAGGACTATAGCCCTCGCCTCTTCACTATATACTATCTGCTTTGCTGACATCTTAATTTACCTCCAAAATAATGTTTCTACTCAATTATTCCAAGTATATCGTCTGCCCTTAGAATTAAATGCTCCTCGCCTTCAATCTTGATTTCTGTACCTGAATACTTTCCGAAAAGCACCTGATCTCCTGCCTTTACCTCAATCGGCTCCCTCTTACCATTTTCAAGGAGTTTCCCAGAGCCAACAGCTATAACCTTCCCCCTCTGTGGTTTTTCCTTTGCAGTATCGGGGATGATGATTCCGCCGCCGCTCTTGGCATCCTCCTCAAGCCTCTTAACAATAATCCTGTCAAATAAAGGTCTGATCTTCATTACACTTCACCCCCTTTCAAAAACATTTAGATATTTTATGTTATAAAGATATATAATATTCTTATTTGCCTTTGTCAAGCTAAGTATAAAAAATTTATGAGCATAATAATTGAGTGGATTCAATATGTGTTAATACTTTTATTTATAAGGGTTATAAATAAATTTCCGTTTAAGATTTCTCTTCAAATGGGAAGATTTATAGGGCTGCTCCTCTATCTATTTGATGCAAGGCATCGTAATGTGGCAATAAATAATTTAATGGCATCATTTCCTGAAAAGAGTAATGATGAAATCAAAAGAATTGCAAAGGAATCGTTCAAAAATATCGGCTGCACTGCGGCAGAGATGGCGAGGGTCTTTAAAGACGGAAGAGAATGGGTTGATGAGGCTGTAAGATTTGAGGGGAGGGAAAATGTTGAGAATGCCCTCAAAAAAGGGAAAGGGGTGCTTGTGGTAACAGCCCATATTGGCAACTGGGAGGTAGGAGCCCTTGCCTCCGCAAGGGATTTCAGGCTTAATTTTGTGGTAAGGCCTCTGGATAATAGATTCATAAACAG
>JACRGN010000103.1 GCA_016234205.1 Nitrospinota bacterium
GCAGCAACAATCTTAGATGAAGACCACTATGATTTAACGAAGGTAAAGGAGAGGATACTGGAATATCTCGCTGTGAGGAGACTTAAGGATAAAGAAAAGATGAAGGGACCTATACTTTGCTTTGTTGGTCCACCCGGTGTGGGTAAAACCTCCCTCGGCAAATCTATCGCAAGGGCACTTGAGAGAAAATTCATAAGAATCTCTCTTGGCGGCATGAGGGATGAGGCAGAAATCAGGGGGCATAGAAGGACATATGTAGGGGCATTGCCGGGGAGAATATTACAGGAGATAAGGAGGGCCGAGGTTTGCAACCCTGTCTTTATGCTTGATGAAGTGGATAAAATCGGACAGGACTTCAGGGGCGACCCTGCGGCAGCCCTTCTTGAAGTGCTTGACCCGGAGCAGAATTTCAGTTTCACAGACCATTATATGGATGTCCCCTACGACCTCTCAAATGTAATGTTTATCACCACTGCAAATATATTAGACCCTGTGCCGCCGGCTCTTAAGGACAGGATGGAGGTTATTGAGCTTCCAGGATACACTGAAGAGGAAAAAGAAAAGATTGCATTTCAATATCTCATACCGAGGCAGATAGAGGAGAACGGTCTTAAAAAATACACTATAGAATTTATTAGTGAGGCTATTTATAAAATAATAAGGGAATATACCCGTGAGGCAGGCTTAAGGAACCTTGAAAGAGAGCTCGCCTCAATATGCCGCAAAATAGCAAAGGATATAGCACAGGAGAAACCTGTAAAGGATAAAATTATTCCTGAGGTTGTAGAAGAGCTTCTTGGACCAAGAAAATTCTTCCTTGATGTAGCAGAGGCAAAAGACAGAATTGGTGTTGCCACAGGACTTGCATGGACCGAGACAGGCGGTGATATAATATTTGTAGAGGCAGCAAAGATGAAGGGCAGGAAAGAGCTTATACTCACAGGCTCCCTCGGAGAGGTAATGAAAGAATCTGCCCAGGCTGCCCTTTCTTATATAAGGAGCCATGTAAAGGAACTAAATATACCTGAAAATTTCTATGACAAATTTGACATCCATGTCCATGTCCCCTCAGGTGCAATTCCAAAAGATGGTCCCTCCGCTGGAATAACCATAGCTACAGCCATTGTATCCCTTCTCACCGGAATGCCTGCAAAAAAGGATTTAGCCATGACAGGGGAATTGACACTCACAGGTAGGGTCCTCCCAATCGGAGGTGTGAAAGAAAAGGTCCTCGCTGCAAGAAGGGCAGGCGTAAAAGGAATAATAATGCCAAAGAAGAATGATAAGGATTTAGAAGATGTCCCCGAATATATTTTGAAGGAGATGAAGTTTGTATTTGTTGAGGGGATTGAAGATGTTTTAAAAGAGGCACTGAAGGATTCACATTAGGACTTTATTTCTTTCTATTACTGTGAGTTATATCATATAGCAAAATCCTATTGCTATTTTTTAACAACGGCATTATCATTAAAAAATGGATACAGGTAATATCTTTAATATTAACAAAAAAAAGCTAATAGATTTAGCCTCAAGCTACAAGATAGAACTCATCTTGGTCTTCGGTTCTTATGCAAAGAGAAATGTGCATAAAAGAAGTGATCTGGATATTGGTATATATTCGCAGGAAAAGATAACCCCACACGATTTATGGGAATTACAAACAAAACTGATGGAGCTTTTCGGCAGGGACGATATAGATGTGGTAATACTTAACGACACATCTCCTGTCCTGCTGTTCAATGTCTTAAAACATCATACCCTGCTGTATATAAGCGATAATAACCTCCTGAATCAATTTAAAATCATGGCTCTGAAAAGATACTGGCATTATCTAACCCACTTTAAAAAGTTTGCAGATAATTTAGAAAGAAAAAGGTTAAAAAAACTGGGTATCGTCTAATCTTCCCTTCCTCTCTACTAAGGATAGAACAGAAATATGGAAGACAAAGAAATACTTCAAAACAGGCTTTCGTTACTCCTCGGTTATCTGGAGGAATTTCAGGAATTTATTGATATAAAATATGACGATTATCGTCAACCAAATAAAAACAGAAGGACGGTAGAAAGACTGATAGAACTTATCGTTGAGTGTGCAAGCGATATTGCCGGTAATATCCTGAATAATTACAATGTCATTCCAGAATCCTACTACCAGAGTTTCTCATTACTTGGAGAAATGGGTATTCTTGATAAGCAGTTTTCAAAGGAGCTTGCCAAATTTGGGGGTTTAAGAAACAGGATTATACATGAGTATGGCTCATACAAAGATGAAATTGTCTTTTCACAAATTAAACCATGCTTTGATTCGTTTAAGAAGTTCTATCAGAAAATTACACATTATATACAACATCCCAAAATACCATGAACCAAAAATCTGTTGTTTTAATCATAATGGATGGGTGGGGGTATAAGAAGGAAAAATATGGTAATGCAATACTCCATGCAAAGACACCCACCTTTGACAGACTTGATAGAGAATTCCCCTATACACTTATTCAGGCATCAGGACTTGAGGTAGGGCTTCCAGAGGAACAGATGGGGAACTCAGAGGTTGGACATCTTAACATCGGTGCTGGAAGGGTTGTATATCAGGAGTTACCGAGAATATCAAATTCCATTAAAGACGGAAGTTTTTTCTCTAACAAGGCTTTATTAAACGCAATAGAACATTCCAAAAAAAACGGCTCATCCCTTCACTTTATGGGTCTACTCTCAGATGGTGGTGTCCATAGTCATATTGAGCATATATTTGCACTTATTGAAATGGCAAAAAGAAACGGCGTCCAGAATCTATTTATACATCCATTTCTGGATGGAAGGGATACACCGCCGAAAAGTGCTTTAAAATATATATCAGAGCTTGAGACAAAACTTAAAGAATTAAATATAGGTAAGATTGCAAGCATTATGGGAAGATATTACGGAATGGACAGGGATAAGAGGTGGGACAGGACTAAGAAGGCTTATGATACCCTTGTTTACGGAATTGGAAATAAGGATGTGAGTGCAGAGGAGGCATTACATAAATCTTACCAGAATCAGGTTACTGATGAATTTATGATACCTGCAGTAATTATGGATGAAAATGATAAACCTGTTGGCACAATAAAAGATGGTGACTCAGTTATATTCTATAATTTCAGGTCTGACAGGGCGAGACAGATTATAAGGGCATTAAATGAGGACAATTTTAAAGAATTTGACAGGGGCGGTAAAAACTTAAAATTAAATATCACCTGCCTTACGGAATATGACATAAGATTTGGACTCCCCCTTGCCTTCCCTCCAAATATACCACGTAATGGTCTGGGAGAACTTTTGAGCAGAAAGGGGATAAAACAGTTCAGGACTGCAGAGACTGAGAAGTATGCCCATGTTACATTCTTTTTTAATGGCGGCATTGAAGAGCCATTCAGCGGAGAGGATAGAATCCTCATCCCTTCCCCAAAGGTTGCCACTTATGATTTAAAACCGGAGATGAGTGCAAGGGAGGTCACAGCAGAGGTCTTAAAGGCTGTTGAATCAGGGAATTACCCTTTAATCATTGTCAACTTTGCAAACCCGGATATGGTAGGACATACAGGGGTTTTTAAGGCTGCTGTCAGTGCTGTTGAAGTGATAGATGAGTCTGTTGGAAAGATTGTTAAGGCTGTTCAAGATAAAGGCGGAGATACACTTATCACAGCAGACCATGGAAATATTGAGGATATGATTGATGAGAAGGGAGAACCTATTACTGCCCACACAACAAACCCTGTCCCATTTTATTGGGTCCCCGTTCCCACGCAGACCCCTGATAAATTCATTCAGGGGCAGGGCTTAAGGGATGGTGGCAGACTTGCAGATATAGCACCTACAATCTTGAAGCTTCTAAATATAGAGCAGCCTGTTGAAATGACAGGCAAGAGCCTGATTGTATAAAAGAAGAATAAAAACTAAACTGTAACCACAGATTACACAGATTTTCACAGATTTTTTAAAAAATATTTTGTTTTAATCTGCGGTAATCTGCGAAATCTGCGGATATATAATCTCCTATGAATAAAATTGAAAGGATAACTCTCGCACATGGAAGCGGCGGAGAGCCGTCTTTAAAACTCATAAAAGAACTATTCCTAAAGGAGTTTAATAACCCCTTCCTTTCGCCCCTTACAGATTCAGCAGTTATTTCACTCGGAGATAAAAGATTTGCCTTTACCACAGACTCTTATGTAGTCAAACCCCTGTTCTTCCCCGGCGGTGACATAGGGAAACTTGCAGTAGCAGGGACTATCAATGATCTGTCTGTAATGGGTGCAAGACCATTGTTTATTTCCTGTGGGCTGATTATTGAAGAAGGATTTGAATACGAGACCCTTGAGAGGATTATCTTATCAATGAAAAAGACCGCATCAGAGGCAGGTGTCCAGATTGTAACCGGGGATACTAAAGTGGTTGAAAAGGGGGCTGCTGACAAAATCTTCATAAATACGGCAGGGGTAGGTTTAGTCAGGGATGGGATTGAACTCCAAAGAGAAAAGATTGAGTCGGGTGATAGTGTTATCATAAATGGCACTATTGGAGACCACGGGATATCTGTCCTCTCAAAAAGAGAGGGAATAGAGCTTGAATCAGAAATAGAGAGTGACTGCAAGCCATTGAACAGCCTTATAACGGCTGTCCTTGAATCTGGAGCAGATGTAAAATTTATGAGAGACCCGACAAGAGGCGGGCTTGCGGCAACACTTAATGAATTTGCAAATGGAATGGAGTGGGGGATACTGCTTAATGAAACAGAGATACCAATAAGGGATGAAGTAAGGTCTATCTCTGATATCCTCGGTTTTGACCCTCTTTATATTGCAAATGAAGGAAAGGTAGTAATGATTGTCTCGTCAGGAGATAGAGATAAGGTCTTAAATATTATGAAAACTCATCCACATGGCAGGGATGCAAGGGTTATCGGAAAGACAGTATCATCTCCAAAGGGTATTGTTACATTAAAAACCATTATAGGCGGCACAAGAATTGTTGACATGCCTTCAGGTGAGCAGCTGCCACGAATATGCTGATGAGATAAACCAAAAAAACGCGTGAAAGACCTTATGTCCCTTCCGCTTGCCGTTCAGACAGCCGTCCATGACCGTCTGAACTGTGGAAATTTTCACTTTTTACCATCCATGGAAAAGTGAAAATTTGACAGTCGCTACAGGGACATAAGGTCTTATAAATCGTTCGTGTATAATCTGAGATGAAATTTGCTTGACTTTTTACATTTCTGAAAGTAGATTATAAACGCACTTCTAAATAATCATAATCTGTATTCATAAAGGAGGTTTCATGAAGAAGGGTATTTTATTTTTTCTTCTCGCCATTCTGTTTTCATATTCACAAAGTTTCGCACAATCGCAGGATGTAACCGCTACCGGTGTAGCCGCAGTCTTACAGGGCGATAAGGCAATAGCGAGGGATACAGCAATAAATGATGCACTGAGAAAGGCTGTAGAGCAGGCAGTCGGGACAATGGTTTCGTCAGAGACAGTTGTTGAGAATTATCAGCTTATAAGAGACAGCATCCTGACAAAGAGTCAGGGTTATATTCAGAACTATAAGGTTGTAAGCGAATCACCTTCACCGGAACTCTATCAGGTAACTATCTCTGCAACAGTTGCACTGGGAGACTTGAAGAATGATTTGGCTGCACTCGGAATCCTCATGCAGAGGGCTCAGAAACCGAGGGTCCTCTTCATGATTGCAGAGCAGAATATAGGACAGGAGTTTTATATGTTCTGGTGGCATGGAAAGAGCGAATTTAAGGGACAGCATTATGATATGGCTGCCTCTGAGACAGCCCTGAAAGAAGAATTTCTGAATAAGGGATTTAATGTGGTAGATTCATCAGTTGCCACAGGAAAGATAGAGGTATCCAATGCCTACAAAATTGCTGATCTGACAGATGCAGGGGCAATTAGTGTCGGAAGACAACTTGGCGCTGAGGTAATCGTTAAAGGTAAGGCATTGGCAAAAGAGGGGCCACGAAATACAGGGAGTAAAGTAGGGTCGTATATAGCAGATATAACAGCCAGTGCTTTAAGGGTTGACAACGGGGCAGTCTTAGGCTCTGCAAGGGGGCATGGTGTAAGCAGAAATATATCTGAAGTGACAGGCGGGACAGAGGCATTGGAAAAGGCAGCAAGAGAGGCATCAGGAAAGATTATTGACCAGATTGTTGCAAAGTGGAGCGGTGAGGTATCCGGCGGCGGCTTGATTCAACTGACAGTCAGAGGAATTGGTGAATATTCAGATTTTGTAAAGTTTAAGGATATAATTCAGGGACAGATACGGGGTGTTCAGGCGATTTATCAGAGGAGTCTTGAGGCAGGGACAGCAGTCCTTGATGTAGAGATGAAGGGTAATGCCCAGTCACTATCTGATGAGATTTCAAGGAAGAATTTTGGGGGCATCCCGGTTAAAGTAATAGGTGCAAGTGCCAATACTGTAGAGGTAAGTCTGGGAGGTGCATCTGCACCGCCTGCAAAGGGAATGGCAGCACCAACACCTCCTCCACCAGGAACACAGGAACAAACACCACCGCCATCTGTATCTGTATCAGAAGCTACATCTTTTCTTGAATCGGACGAATATCTTATATTCAGTGATGACAGTGACCAGAGTGGAAGGGTCGGGAAAATGGTTACATCCCGCACTAAAACAAATCCTGAAGGGGAGTTTTTGATGTATCATAATGGCAAAAAGGAATGGAGTAAATTCTTTAAGGCTATTAGACCTGCAAAGACATCAGAGCTTCAATTGGGAACCCGTATATACTTCTTTGAAGGCAATCGGGGAGAAGGAGATATTTATTCTCCCCCAAACGATAAAACAGAAGCCCGTACAGAAAGCTGGTGGAGAGACCCTGTTACAGATAATTCATTGGTGAATACAAGGGGAGTCGTAACAGTGGGTAGATACAGGGTTGATGTCTCAAATACATTTATTGAGAAGAAATAAACCTAAAAAATGCATGAAACCACAGATGGACACAGATTTTCACAGATGACAGCATGGCTGTCATTCTGAGGGCGAAGCCCGAAGAATCTAAAACCGAGATTCCTCGCTTTGCTCGGAATGACATTTCTGATACTTCTGTGTTAATCTGTGGCTAATACATAATTTGGGATAAATTAATTCGGGAGGAGAAGAATGAAAAGGAATAATATTCGTTATATTCTGTTGCTTATCAGTTTGATTATCGTTGTCTCCTTAAGTGCCTGTGTTCCGATGCCTGTCAGGCAGGGTAACCCCAATAATCCAATCAAAACAGTTGCAGTCCTTCCCATGACAAATCAGACAAATGATGTAGAGGGACCGCAATATGTAAGGACAGAATTTGATAAAAGATTACCCGGATACTTCTACGCCAATAAACCCTTAAAGGATACAGACCAGTTATTAAGAGACCAGATGGGGGTTACCCTTGGGGCTCAGCTTGACATGACAACTCCCCAAAAGCTGGGGGAGCTTCTTGGAGTAGATGCAGTTATATATGGGACACTGATGAATTTTGATACGCAAATCTCAGGGCTTCTTAATGTAAAAAGGGCAAGGGCAAAATTTAAAATGGTCAACACAAAGACAGGCGAGACAATCTGGCAGAATGGGATAGGCATAAAGAGCGAGACAAAGTCAGGAGGTTTGATAGGAAGTGCATTATCTGCGGCCGGCTCAATAAAAGAATCAAAAGAGGAGATACAATGGGTTACTATAGAAAGTAAATCCGAAGATTCTATTGGAGGGGCACTCTTAGGTGTAATAGCAGAAAAGGCTGTTTCAAAGATGCTCAAGGCTCCGTTAAAAGTGGAAACAGATGAAATGCTAAACAGGATACTGGCAAGCCTGCCGGTTGGTCCTGGTACAGGACAGGTTGTTGCCTCGGTTCCGCCTGCATTAGCTGCAATACCTACTCCAAAGGTGGAATTCCATATCCCTGCATTTTTTGAATTCGGCAAAAGGGATTTTACCGCAATCATGATTATGACATCTGTAATTAAGTCCAATAATGAAAAAACAGTATTTGATGCAAAGCTTGCAAAACTTGGGGAAAAATTCAGAAATGAGATAGATATGACAAAGGCATTAAGTGCAAAAGGTGATGTTCCGCCAGGTTTTGGAAGAAATATATTTATAGCCAGACCTGATAAGAAGTTAAGTTATATTTTATATCCTGATAAAAATAAATATATGGAACAGGCAGAAACAAAAGGGATTGAAGAAAAAGAGGATCTCCCGAAAATTGAGAAACGCAAGGTCGGAACTGAAACAATAGATGGACATCCATGTGATAAATATGAGATAAAGATTACCTATAAAGACGGCAAATCAGAAAGTGGACTTTTCTGGGAGGCAACAGACATGGACAGGTTTATTATTAAATCCGAAATGGAAAATACAGATGCAAAGACTGTTATAGAATTGAAGAATGTAAAATTAGGAAGTCCTTCAATTACCCTCTTTGAAGTGCCGCAGGGATATACTAAGGCATCCGGCATGATGGAGATAATGATGGATGAGAAACATTAATTACGAGGTTTAAAAATTTATCTTAATAAGGAGGGAACATTATGGCATTTTTTGAGTGGTCGGACCAATTGAGCGTAAAGGTGGGGAAAATGGATGAGCAGCACAAGGTATTGGTGAGCCTGATCAACGAGCTGCATGAGGCGATGAAGACCGGCATGGGAAAGGAAGCAACCGGCAAGACGCTGAAACGCTTGATCGAGTATACCAAGACGCATTTTGCCACCGAGGAAACACTAATGCGTCAGCACAGCTATCCGGGGCTCGACGTTCAAAAAACCGAGCATGCCAAGTTGACTCAACAGGTTCTGGATTTTGACAGAGACTACAACGCTGGAAAGATCACGCTGACTATGGAAGTTATGGCCTTCCTCAAGCAGTGGCTCAATGACCACATCGGTAACACAGATAAGAAGTATGGCCCATACCTGAACAGCAAGGGGATTTCCTAACAAAATTAGGAATAAGGAGGTGATTTTAAAAAAGAGTTTTGTTAGTTGAAAAATACTATTTTAGAGATATTTTTAAACAATGGGAGGTTTAAAATGAAAGTATTTACAAAAAGAACATTTGCATATATCCTGATTTCATCTTTTGCGCTATACGGCTTTATTGGCTGTGAGGCTACAACTACCGGGGCGGTAAAGAAGGATGTCTCCGTTACACAGCAGACACAAAAGCTTGAGGAGGCAGGGGGAAAATATGCAGGACCAGAATATACAGTAGGCATAATCACATTTAAAAACAAGACACCCTCAAAGGTTCTTGGTATCGGAGAATCTGCAACAGATATTTTAAGGACATTAATAAAATCGGCAGGGCTTGAGCCTATATCTCTGACGGAAGATGAGATGAAGGAGCATGATAAGATGATTGAACTCCAGCAGACAGGTGCAGTAAAGACAGGCAAAAAGAGTGCAGCCGAAGGATTTGAATCTATTGATTACAGGGTTTCAGGGGCTATAACTGCTTATTCAGAGGTAGAAGAAGGCTCTGATACATTGATTGCACAGTCAAAGACACAGGTTGCAAGGGTTCAGGTAGATTATGCGTTAGTAGATATTGCTTCCGGAAAATCCCTTGTTGCAAAATCAGGTGCAGGTGAATACAAAAAGAAGACTGGAGGAATTCTTGGATTCGGCTCTGCATCAACTGCCGATACCGGCTTAAGAGACGGGGCACTGAGAGATGCGCTCTCAAAAGCACTTGAAGAAATGATGAATGAGTTGAATAAGAGACCATTCCATGGCAAGATATTGTTAATGGAAGGAAGCACTGTCATCTTCAGGGCGGGAGAAAAATCAAAATTGGCAAAAGGCTCTAAACTTGGCGTATACAGGGCAGGGGCTGATTTGGTTGACCCTGAGACAGGAAGGGTTATTGGCAAGAGAGAAAAACAGATTGGGGAGATAATGGTAACCAGCCACCAGAGCGACAGGGTTTCAGAGGGAACTATTACATCAGGTATGGGATTCCAGGCGGGTGATATAGTAAGGGCAATGAAATAGTGTCAGTGATTAGTGTCAGTGTCAGCCAAAAAAACCGACACTGAAAACTGACACTGACACTTTAAAGGGAGGTTATATGAAAAAAGGTATATTTATTTTAGGGCTGTCATTGATAACAGCCTTTGTCTTCGCCGGCAGTTCCTTTTCTACAAATGGAGATGGGGTTTTTGTGCCATCAACAACAGGGACAGGGGGTATTGATTACAGTAAACAGATTTTAAGAGTTAAAGGTGTAGCACCTCCACAGCCGGGTGCACAATCCACAGGGATGAGCAGGGTGCAGCAGCTTAGGGTGACAAAGGCTGATGCCTATAGAAAGGCATTAGAATTGATAAAGGAGGTTCAGGTTACTTCCGAGACAACAGTAAACAATTTTATACTCCAAAGCGATGTAATAAGGACAAAAGTAGAGGGAATGGTAAGGGGTTTAAAGGAAGAAGGTGAGCCAAAATATCTAAGTGACGGCACAATAGAGCAGGAGTATACATTCCCCCTTCAGGGTAATTTCAATGGTCTTATGTTTGACCAGATAGTCCCACCCGGAACACCTCCGCAGTCTCCATCTGTCCCATTTGGGCAGGGGGGGCAGACCTTCTCAGGATTAATAGTTGATGCAAGGGGACTTGGTGTGAAGCCAGCCATGGCTCCTAAGGTTATTGATGAAGACGGCCGTGAGGTATATGGCTCTGCCTATGTAAACAGGGAATGGGCTATTGAGCAGGGAATGGCAGGATACAGCAAAGATGTTACAGCAGCCCAGGGTAACCAGAGGGTAACTGCTACCCCTATTATCGTAAAGGGTATTAAGACAGCAGGACAGGCAAAGGCTGATATTGTCATAAGCAATGCAGATGCAGGAAAAATCAGGGCAAATGCAGAGAATATGACATTCATAGAGAAGTGCAGAGTAATGATTGTCCTTTAAAAGAGTGTCAGTGATTAGTGTTAGTGTCAGTTAAAAAAATGACACTAAAAACTTACACTATAAATGGAGGCTTTATGAAAAACAAATTATTTAACAAGATGCTTTCAGGTGGACTGCTTCTCCTCTTCTTCGGGCTTATAGCTGCCTGTGAGGCGCCAAAGAGGAAGGCAGAGTCAGTTCTTGATACCCCGGACCATCATGTGTTCAGCGGCAATAAACTCCTCCAGAAAGAGGATTACGATGGTGCATTGAGGGAGTTTAATCTGGCATTGGGATTAGACCCAAAATATTCACCTGCCCATGTTGGAACAGGACTTGTCTATGGCTATAAAAAGGATTTTAAGAAGGCATTTGACAGTATGGAGAAGGCCAAAGATTTAGCCAAGACAAAGGAGCATAAAGTAGAAGCCGGTGTAGGGACGCTGAGGCTTTATTCAATGGAGAGAAAAGAAGGATGGCTCTCCAAGTGCGAAACCGAATTTAAGAATGCCATAAGTAACGATGTTGGAGCACCTGCCCCGTATTTTTATATGGGTATTGCATATAAGCTCAGCCAGACTATGGAGGGTGTGGGTAAGGCGGGTGATATGTTCAAAAAGGTTCTTGAGATAAATAAAGAGCTTACGGCTGATGCAAATAAGGAATGGGAATTGGTCCAGAAAATCCAGAGGGCTGCCCCTGGGACAAGGATAGGGCTGCAGATTGCATTGATTGACAGGATAACAAGGGCTGACCTCTCTGCACTATTCGTTCAGGAACTGGAGATTGAAAAGCTCTTTAAAAAGCGTGGTGTAAAGACATTTGATACAAGCTTTAAATCCCCAACGAGCCCCCAGAAATTTGAGGCTGATAAGATTACAAAGGCTGCCCCTGCGACGGATATTGAGAACCATGTCCTAAGAACTGATATAGATACAGTAATAGGGCTTGGAATCAGGGGTCTTGAGGCATATCCTGACCACACATTTCATCCGAATCAGAACATAACAAAGGTTGAATATGCTGTGATGATAGAGGATATTTTGATTAAGGTCTCAGGTGATGAATCTCTATCAACAAAATTCATCGGCGGTCAGCCTCACTTCCCCGATGTGAGACCCGACCAGTGGTTCTTCAATGCGATTGAGGTCTGCAGTGCAAGGGGTATAATGCAGGCAGAGGACTTAACTACAGGAGAGTTTAGACCGCAGAATCCTGTATCCGGGGCTGATGCCCTGATTATTATAAGGAAGCTTAAAGACGAACTTAAGTTTTTTTAATCTTTAGCCACAGAGACACAGAGGGGAAAAAGATAAGGTAAAGGCACAGGTAGAGGTAAAGTTTTTTGCCTCTACCTTTACCTCTACCTGATTTATATTCTGTGTCTTCGTGACTCTGTGGCAAAATCAAGTTTTTGTTTTTATTTTTTATGAAATCGTATAAAAGAGCAATAATATTTTTCGGATTTTTCATCCTTCTATCTACTCCTGCCTATGCCCAGGAGGTGCTTGAATACCTCGGGGCGATAACACCAAAGGAATCAAAACTCCTGAAAGAACCATCAAGTATTGTTGTAGAAAAAGACGGGAGGATAATTATAAGTGACATCGGCGGGAATGACCTCAAGTTTTACTATCCGCTTGAGGACAGCTTTCTAAAATTAAAAGGGGATGAAAAGCAAAAGATTTCAAAACCTCGCGATGTAAAGGTATCACCGGACGGGAATATAGTAGTTGCAGACACAGGAAACAGCCGCATCCTTGTCCTTGACCGTATGGGAAATTTTTTATTCTCCTTCGGCTCAAGCGGAAAAGAACCCGGGTTCTTTAAATACCCGGAGGGGCTGACAGTTGACAATCACGGAAGAATTTATGTAGCAGATACAGGAAACTATCGTATCCAGATATTCAGTAAGGACGGCATATTCACGAAGGCATTTGGCAAATACGGTAATAAAGATAATGAATTTTTCTCACCTACAGGCATATCAATATATCAGGATAAGTTTATATTTGTCGTTGATTCCAAAAAGAATCATATTATGAAATTTGATATTGAGGGAAACTTCATAAGCAGATTCGGTCAGGACGGAAAGGGTGATGGCCAATTCGAAAATCCTACAAAGGTAGATGTTGACACCAATGGTAATATACTTGTGGCAGACCCTGAGAACTACCGCATTCAGAGATTTACACTTGATGGAAAATTTATAAATGCAATAGGAAGCAAGGGGAGCGGCAGGGGGCAGTTCATGAATCCAAGGGGTATTTACATTGATACCTTTGACAAGATATATATAATGGACTCTCAGATAAAAAATATACAAATCTTTAAATTTACATTGCCACTTGCCAAAAAAGAGGGGAAAGGGGTTATGTTTAATCCACCCTCTACTCCAAAGGGTTTAAAGGTAACTTACAGTAACGGAGAGATAACAGTATCATGGGAAAAAAATGCAGAAGCAGATATGGACCATTATAACCTCTATAAAAAAGATTCTAAGTCAGACCAGCTTATAGAAATATCAGATATAAAAGAAACTCTATATAAAGATAAAAATATAAAAGAGGGGCTTACCTATACTTATAGCATTAAGGCTGTAGATGCTGAAAAACTTTCAAGCCCGATGAGTGAACTTAAGTCTGTAAATGCCGAGATTGCAGGTGTAACAAAGAAGGCAAGGGTTGCAGTATTTAATTTTAAAGAAACAAGTGAAAAGGCAAGAGCGGGTGGATTTGGAGATGCGATTGCTGAATTTTTAACCACATCATTGGTTAACCTGACTTATTTTGATGTTGTAGAGAGGGAGCAGCTTAAAAAGATTATTGAGGAACAATCACTTAGTCAGACAGGGGCATTAGATGCTGCACAAAAAATCGGTGAAATA
>JACRGN010000097.1 GCA_016234205.1 Nitrospinota bacterium
AGGAGCATCAGTTGATCTCTGTTCGTTTGTGGAATAAATCTCATAAGTGTCTCCTCCCTGGTTTTTCTTAATTATACCAGTTAAGAAAACTTCAGAAAAGCGGCATTTTCACACAGCCTGTCGACCTTCACACAAAGCATTTATAACTCCCCGTTTGCACCTTAGCCCCTATTAAGCAAGGTTTGGGCTCTGTTGAGACCCTCTAATTACCAGGATTGGGCAAGGTGCTATATTTATATATGTTTTAAAAAGCACTTTAAAAAAGTGCTTGACAACAATAAACCAGACACGAAGACACGAAGATTAAGAAATTATTTTTATTCTTTGTGCCTTAGTGTCTTGGTGGCTAAAGTGGTTTTATAATTTCCTATACATATAAGAAAACTTCACTACTCTTAAGTAAGTATAAAAAAGTATTTATATAATGTCAAATTGTTTGCTAATTATATATAAATCAATATGTTACATTAACAACCGCTTATAGTTTTTGATTGCTTTTTGTTTGTTATTATAATAAAATAATTTTATTTTCTCTTTTTAGGAAATTTAAAATGAAATTACTCTGGAACCAGTGTAAAGAAGAACTTAAGAATAGGGTAAACAAGAGCAATTATGAAATCTGGCTTGACCCTATATCCCTTGTCTCTGTTGACGAGAAATTTATCACTATCTCTGTCCCAAATAATTATTATATAGACAGAATAAATAAGGATTATCTGAAATTGCTTGAAGAGATAGTCATAGACATTTTTAAAAAAAATATCGGTGTAAATCTGATTTCAAATGGCGAGACTGGAGAATTTGCAGTTAAGGACAGCATTATTAAAAAGGAAAAGAGAGAAAGGGTGGTAAGCACGACTCATATTACCGGGCTAAATTCAAAATATACATTTGATAATTTTATTGTCGGTAATTGTAATCAATTTGCCCATGCGGCAGCAAAGGCCGTTGCTGAAAGCAGTATCACCTACAATCCCTTATTTATTTATGGTGATGTCGGTCTTGGAAAGACCCATCTTATGCAGGCGACTGGAAATTTTATACTAAACAATAGCAAAAAGAGGGTGCTTTATGTAACATCCGAGATTTTTGTCAACGACCTGATAACATCAATTCAGCATAATAAAATGACATCTTTCAGGGAAAAGTATAGAAGTCTTGATGTCCTTTTTGTTGATGATGTGCATTTCATCGCTGGAAAGGAACACTCTCAAGAGGAGTTCTTTCATACATTTAATACACTGTTTGAATCGCATAAACAGATTATTTTATCCAGTGACAAGTATCCACGAGAAATACCGAGACTGGTTGAGAGATTAAAATCAAGATTTGAATGGGGGCTTATAGCAGATATACAACCGCCTGAACTGGAAACAAGGATAGCAATACTGAAAAGAAAGGCAGAAGAGAGCGGTATAGATCTCCCGCAGGATGTCGCAGAGTTTATAGCAAACAGGGTTAAATCAAATATAAGGGAGTTAGAAGGGTGCCTTTCAAGGATTACTGCTGTCTCGTCTCTTAAGGGAAAGGAGATATCTCTTCTGCTGGCTGAGGACTCCTTTAGGGACATATTCAAGGCGAGGGAAAAGGCTATCAGTACAAATGATATACAGCGGGCAGTTGCTGAATATTTTAATGTAAGAGTAACCGATTTAAGGTCAAAAAAGAGGGAAAGAAATATTTCGCTTCCAAGACAGGTTGCAATGCACCTCTGTAAGGAATTAACAAACCTGTCTCTTGAAGATATCGGTAAGAGTTTTGGAGGGAAAGATCACTCAACAGTTATACACGCACAGAAAAAAATAGAAAAAATTTGCAAAGAAAATAATGAAATATCAACAGCAATTAAGCAGATTAAGAAATCACTGGAATTGTAAACCCCGTTAGAAAATCTTTGACTTTCCAATGGGATGGCTCACAAGGGATATAAAGCCCCGTGTGATATCAAAAAAAGAGTTTTTTCATTTCCGCTGCAAGCAGCGGGTCTTTCTAACGGGGTAAATAAGTAGTTAGTATCCTGTTAGTATCTTGTTTAAAAGAAGGAAATAAAAGTTTTTAAAAATATATTTCTTGATAAGATTATTTTTCATTAACAAATTTTTATACTCTAACAATTTGTTTTATAGAAAGGAAAACGACTTACTAACAAAAATACAAACACTACTAACTACTACTGTATTTATTTAAGGAGATAATAATGGTAAAGAATGTATATGATGCGACTAAAATAAAAATCCTTGAAGGATTAGATGCTGTGAAAAAGAGACCTGCCATGTATATTGGAGATACCTCTACATATGGTCTCCACCATCTTGTATATGAGGTTGTTGATAATAGTGTTGATGAGGCAATGGCAGGATATGGAAAAAAAATAGATGTGATTATACATATTGACAACAGTGTTACTGTAATAGACGAAGGCAGAGGAATTCCTGTTGATATACATAAAGAGGTGAATAAACCCGCCGCAGAAGTGGTATTAACCACTTTGCATGCCGGTGGTAAGTTTGATAATGAGAGTTATAAGGTATCAGGAGGTCTGCATGGTGTTGGTGTCTCTGTCGTAAATGCCCTCTCAAAGAAACTTGAGGTTGAGATAAGAAGAGATGGAAAGGTATACACACAAACCTATGAGAAGGGTAAACCAATTACAGAACTGAAGGTTATTGGAAAGACAACGGCAAGTGGCACAAAGATTAAATTCAAGCCAGATGATGAGATATTCGAGGTAAATAATTTTAATTTTGATATTTTATCCCAGAGACTAAGGGAGATGGCATTTTTGAATAAGGGGCTGAAGATAAATGTTATTGATGAGAGAAACAATAAGAGTCATGAATTTTACTATGAGGGCGGAATTGTCTCCTTCATTGAATACCTGAATAGAAACAAAACACCACTCTTTAAGGAACCTGTATATATTTATAAAGAGAGGGACAGCACATCAATAGAGGTATCCCTGCAATATAATGATGGTTACAATGAGGAGGTATTTTCCTTTGCAAATAATATAAATACCAGAGAGGGCGGAACACATCTCATCGGTTTCAGATCTGCACTTACAAGAACCATAAATAACTATGCCTCATCAAAAGCGATGCTGAAAGGAGATGTTAATATAACAGGAGAAGATGTAAGGGAGGGCCTGACTGCCGTATTGAGTGTCAAGATACCACAGCCGCAGTTTGAGGGACAGACAAAGGCAAAGCTCGGCAACAGTGAAGTAAAGGGGATGGTAGAGACCTTAGTAAATGAAAGGCTGATAGAGTTCTTTGAGGAGAAACCGTCTATTGCAAAGCTGATTGTCCAAAAGGCAATAAATGCCTCACAGGCAAGAGAGGCGGCAAGAAAGGCACGGGAACTGACACGAAGAAAAGGTGCCCTTGATTCCGGTTCACTGCCGGGAAAATTGGCAGACTGTTCTGAAAGGGACCCTGCATATTGTGAAATATATGTTGTTGAGGGTGATTCTGCAGGCGGCTCGGCAAAACAGGGGAGAGACAGAAAGTATCAGGCAATACTACCTTTAAAGGGGAAGATTTTAAATGTGGAAAAGGCAAGGTTTGATAAGATGCTGAGCAATGAAGAAATAAAAACACTCATAACGGCGCTTGGCACAGGAATCGGGACAGAAGATTTTAATATAGATAAAACCCGATACCATAAGATAATAATAATGACAGATGCAGATGTAGATGGTGCCCATATAAGAACCCTTCTGTTGACATTCTTCTACAGGCAGATGACCCAGATAATAGAGAAAGGGTATCTATATATTGCCCAGCCGCCGCTCTACAGGGTCGCCAAGGGTAAAATGGAGAGGTATATAAAAGATGAAAAGGAACTGAATAATTATCTTCTTGAATTGGGTGTAGAAGGCAGGACCCTGAAGATAGGGGCTAAGACATACAGCGGGAAAAACTTTACCTCTGTCTTAAAGAAATTCATGGAGTATAGCGACCTCTTAGAAAACATAAAAAGAAAAGGCTATCCGGAAGAGGTTGTCAATTTTCTCCTGAGGGAGGGGATAAAAGAAAAGGACTTCTTTATTGAGAGAGAGGCGGTTGAATTGTTGACAAAGGGATTGAAAAAGGAAAAGATAGATTTTGAAATTGTTCAGGATGAGGAACATGGCGGTTATGGTATTGAGTGGTTTGATAAGAGAGTTGGTGCCAAGAGAAAGATAAATTGGGACTTGATCTCTATGGCAGAATATCAGGAACTGCTTGAGCTGTACCAGAACATTGGAGATATCTATAATCCGCCATTTAAAGTAATTCTTGAGACCCGTGGTGAGCGAAGCGAATCCAAAGAAGAGAGGATATTTGATGATATAGGCACACTGATTGAATATATAACCTCGGAAGGCAAGGAAGGGATAAATCTTCAGAGGTATAAGGGATTAGGAGAGATGAACCCTGATCAGTTGTGGGCTACCACAATGAACCCCGAGACCCGGACACTCCTTCAGGTAAGGATAGAAGATGTGGTAGAGGCAGACGATATATTTACTGTCCTGATGGGAGATCAGGTTGAGCCGAGGAGGGAATTTATACAGACCCACGCCTTAGAGGTGAGGAATCTGGATATATAATTAATTCATAAAGCAGAAAGTTTATAAAGTGTAAAGCTAAAGGACTTTATAATTTTTACAATTTTGTTTTGAGGAGACTATGCAGACAATTGAACAAAAGATTCCGGTGAACATTGAAGATGAAATGAAAGGGGCATATCTTGATTATGCCATGAGCGTAATTATAGGAAGGGCGCTTCCCGATGTAAGGGACGGGCTTAAGCCTGTCCACCGCAGGGTTCTTTACGCCATGTATGACATGGGAAATGTCTGGAATAAGCCTTATAAAAAATCTGCAAGGGTTGTTGGTGATGTAATAGGTAAATATCACCCCCACGGAGATGTGGCTGTTTATGACACGATCGTAAGAATGGCTCAGGACTTCTCCATGCGGTATACCTTAGTAGATGGTCAGGGAAATTTTGGCTCGGTTGATGGCGATGCTGCGGCAGCAATGCGTTACACAGAGATAAGAATGTCTCAGCTTACACAGGAGCTTCTTGAAGACCTGGAAAAGGAAACTGTTGCGTTTGGACCTAACTATGATGATTCTCTTAAAGAACCTTTAGTCCTGCCTGCAAAAATTCCAAATCTTCTCATAAATGGTTCTGCAGGAATTGCGGTTGGAATGGCTACAAATATACCACCGCATAATCTTGGAGAGATAGTGGATGGGACAATGGCGATGATTGATAAGCCGGATATAAGTGTAAAGGAATTGATGAAGCATATACCAGGACCAGATTTTCCTACTGCAGGTTTTATTCATGGGAGGGATGGCATTAAATCAGCGTATGAGAGCGGCAGGGGGATCATACAGATGAGGGCGAGGTCCCTTATTGAAAAAGGGAAGAAAGGGGACAGGGAAAGCATAATTATAACAGAGCTGCCATATCAGGTTAATAAGGCGAAACTGCTTGAGAAAATAGCGGAGCTTGTAAGGGATAAAAAGATTGAGGGAATATCAGACTTAAGGGATGAATCGGACAGAGATGGGATGAGGGTTGTAATTGAGTTGAAAAAGGGGGAGCCTGCTCAGGTGATTTTAAATCATCTATATAAGCATACCCAGATGCAGGATACCTTCGGGGTAATTATGATAGCCATTGTTAATAATCAGCCCCGCATTTTAAACTTGAAAGAGATACTCTTTTACTTTATCCAGCACAGGCGGGAGGTAGTAACAAAGAGGACAGAATTTGAATTAAAAAAGGCGAAGGAGAGGGCACACATACTTGAGGGATTAAAGATTGCCGTAGAGGATATAGACATGGTTATCCAATTGATAAAAAAATCAAAGACACCTCAGGAAGCAAGGGAAGGGTTGATGTCCAAATTCAAATTTGATGAGCTGCAGGCAAATGCAATCCTTGATATGAAGCTGCAGAGACTGACAGGTTTGGAAAGACAGAAGATAATAGATGAATTAAAGGAGCTGAAAGAAACAATAAAAAAACTAACCTTTATCTTAGACCACGAAGAAGAAAAGCTAAAAATAATCAAGGAAGAGCTAAAAGAGATAAAGAATAAATACAGTGATAAGAGAAGGACCGAGATAATAGATACAGTTACTGAGTTTAAAATAGAAGACCTGATTGCAGAAGAGGA
>JACRGN010000098.1 GCA_016234205.1 Nitrospinota bacterium
GGTTAATAATTATGATATAGATACTCCTGAGAGGGCTATTCAGGTTATCTCAGGGCTCAAAGGTGAGACGAGGGTAAATCTTGACCTGATGAGGGATGGACAGAGGGTAAGTTTTAATTATCAGATTAGGTAAAAGGAAGATTAAAATTCATCAAGAAAACATAAAACCTTATTGAACACGAATTGCACGAATATACAAATCTCACAAATAATATAAATTTTCTGGTAATAATAATTCGTGGAATTAGTCTATTCGTGTCATTCGTGTTAAAGTCTTTGTATTTTATAAAAGGGCATTTTCAATGAAACAGATTACAAACAAAATGGTTTTTAAGATATTCATAATCCTCTTTTTTGTCTCTATGTCAGGGTCTCCGTTTGCTGAGGAGACATCAAAGGAGGTTTCTAAGGAAAAAACTCAGGAAATTCTTAAGAAGGATAACAAGATTACAATAAATCTTGTTGATGTGGATATCTCTACACTCGTCAAATTTATAAGTGAGCTAACAGGGAAAAACTTTATATATGACGAGAGGCTGAAGGGAAAGATTACAGTAATCGCACCATCAAAACTTTCTACTGATGAGGCTTTTAATCTGTTTACCTCTTTATTGGAGCTAAAGGGATTTACTCTTATTACTACCGGGAATGCCTATAAGATAATTCCATCGGCAATGGCGAGACAGAGCGGGACTGAAATAGTAAGAGAGACAGAGAAGATAAAGGTGAATGATACCTATATTGTCCGGCTCATTCCATTAAATTTCATAGCAGGTCAGGATGCTGTTACATTTATCCAGCCTCTTGTTTCAAAAGATGGTTATGCCTCAGCCTTTGGACCAGGGAATGCCCTATTGGTGGTAGATACTGCCCTCAATATAGAAAAGATACTGGAGATATTAAAGGGTATAGACAAAGAGGATGAGCAACGTGAATCAGAGATTGTCTATATTAAATATGCCCAGGCGGAGAATATCAGCAAAGTATTAAGGGAGAGGGGACAATACAGAAAAAGCGGAACAATGCAAGGACAGCCCCCACGCCCTGTTGAGGGGAGGATAATTCCTGATACGAGGTTAAATGCAATTATCCTTTTCGGGTCTTTTAGTGAGAGAGAGGAGTATAAAAGGATTATTGCCATATTGGATGTCCCGCCGCCGGAGACCTCTGCCAGAATTAATGTCTATTATCTTGAGAATGCGGAGGCTGCCGAGATTTCAAAGGTTCTTGAGGGATTGACACGGCCTTCACCTCCGCCGCCAGGTGTACAACCGTCACAAACGACGGCTGAATTTACAGGAAGGATTGCTATAACTCCTGATAAGGCGACTAATTCCCTGATTGTCATGTCGTCCCCTGAAGATTACCAGACGCTTTTACAGGTAATCAAAAAACTTGACAGAAGGCCAAGGCAGGTTTTTGTGGAGGCAATGATAACAGAGGTCTTTATTGATAAGGCACTTGATATGGGGACAAGATGGAGGGCTTCTGCAAAAAATGATAAAGGCGAGCCTGTAGCGATTGGCGGTGTCGGGACTGTTGATTCAACGCAGGTTCAGAATATAATCGGCGGTATGGCAGGGTTAACTGTGGGAGGGATGGGCAATTTTGTTACTGTCCCTGTAACAAGGGGGGATGGGACATCATATAATCTGACTGCCCCTGGTTTTGCAGCCCTTTTCAGCCTTAAACAATTTAGGGATGCTATAAATGTCCTTTCCACTCCCCATATCCTTACCAGTGATAATAAAGAGGCTGAGATTATTGTTGGTGAGAATGTCCCTTTCCTGAGTAAGTTTGAGAGAGAGACAACCACTACTAACCAGCCGATACTACAATCCATTGAGAGAAAGGATGTGGGTATTACTCTAAAGATAAAGCCCCAGATAAGCGAAGGGGATTATGTAAAGCTTGATATATATCAGGAAATTTCTGCTGTTGCCCCTACTTCTCAGGCAGGGGGACAGGCAAAGGATATTATTACTACAAAACGCTCTGCAAAGACATCAGTCGTTGTAAAGAATGAGCAGACAATAGTCATCGGCGGATTGATACAGGATAAAGAGATAAAGAATGTAACAAAGGTTCCGCTCCTCGGAGACATCCCGCTATTAGGCTGGCTCTTTAAATACTCCTCAACACAGAGACAAAAGATAAACCTTCTCATCTATCTCACTCCATCAATAGTAAAAGATTTTAGTGACCTTGACACCCTTAAAGATAAGACTGAGGAGAAATTTAAGGGTGGTGTTTCAGAGAAGGAGGGACAAAAACCTGATTAATAGAACGCAGATAAACGCAGAAACTACGGATTAACACAGATTTAAAAATTATATTTAAATCTTCTTTTTCTGCGTTCATCTGAGTTCTATAGGTTTTATAATTTTCTATACATGAAACATATTCTTAACTGGTACTCTGTTGCACTGTAATTTATGAAGGATGAACTCATAAGCATAATTAAAGCCCACGGCTTCCCCTACATAGATGAAATTGATAGTGAAGATATTGACCCCACCCTTATTGAAAGAATACCCCTCTCATTTGCAAAGGGGAATCTCGTCATACCTTTGAGAAAAGAGAATGGAAAGGTATTGGTGGCATTGGCAGACCCAAAGGGGATTTTTGCCCTAAATGATGTAGAGAAATTCCTATTTAACCCTGTAACCCCTGTCTTTACACGGCAGGAGAATATCTTAAATGCCATTCACAGGTTCTATGACAGGCTCTCAGGCTCTGCACAGGAGGTGATAGACGGGCTTAGCAGCGAGAGTCTTGATACCCTTGCCACAGAGTGGGAAGAGCCGAAGGACCTCCTTGAGCTTGTAGATGAAGCACCTATTATAAAGCTTCTAAATTCTCTCCTCTTTCAGGCTGTGAAAGAGAGGGCAAGTGATATTCATATTGAGCCTTATGAAAAGGTAGTTGAGGTTAGATTCAGGGTTGATGGTGTCTTATATCCTGTCCTCTCCCCGCCTAAGGCAATTCAGGAGGCGACCATCTCAAGGGTGAAGGTCATGGCAGGACTTGATATAGCAGAGAAGAGGCTCCCGCAGGATGGCAGGATCAGACTCCTTATAGCAGGGAAGGATATTGATGTGAGGGTATCAGTCATCCCTACATCATTTGGAGAGAGGGTAGTATTGAGACTCCTTGACCGTAAGGGAGGGATTATAGAATTTGAAGGGTTAGGGTTTAATCAAGGGCAGGTTGAAATGATGTATTCACTCCTTTCAAGGAATAGCGGGATTATCCTTGTCACAGGACCAACCGGCTCTGGAAAGACAACAACCCTTTACTCAGCCTTAAACCGTATAAACTCTGCTAAAAGAAATATTATAACTGTAGAAGACCCTGTTGAATATCAGTTAAAGGGTATAGGTCAGCTCAATATAAATCCAAAAATTGGTCTGACCTTTGCCCACGGACTCCGTTCTATCTTAAGACAGGATCCAGATGTTATTATGGTTGGAGAAATCAGGGATATGGAGACTGCCGAGATTGCCATCCATGCCTCATTGACAGGACATCTCGTAATCTCAACCCTTCATACAAATGATGCCCCTACAGCAATTACACGGCTTGTAGATATGGGGATAGAGAGATTCCTTGTCGCATCATCCCTATCTGCTGTCCTTGCACAGAGGCTTGTCCGTGTCTTGTGCCAATACTGCAAAGAGGAGTATACGCCGCAATCAGATGAGATATCTGCCTTTAAACAATATAATGTGCGAAGATTATGGAAACCTGTCGGATGTGAAAGATGCTTTAAGAGCGGTTATCATGGAAGGACAGGGATATTTGAGTTTCTTATTGTAGACCAGGATATGCATTCTGTGATTTTAAAGAATCCTGACTCATCAAGCCTTAAGGAATATGCCCTTTCAAAGGGGATGAAGACACTTAAGGATGATGGTCTTAATAAAGCAGCCGCAGGGGTTACGAGCCTTGAGGAGATTATAAGGGTAACACAAATCAATTAAAGTATCAAAGAGTCAAAGTGTCAGGGTGTCAGAGTTAAAATCTTTGACTCTTTGACACTATGACTCTCTGACACTATTTTATGACAACATTCAGATATAAGGCATATAACGGAAGAGGTATTGAGGTTGATGGCAATCTAAGTGCTGATAGTATCAGGGATGCAGCTCAAAGATTAAAGAAGGATGGGCTTTATCCGAGAGAGGTATCTGAAATAGGGACTAACGGGTATATCCGCAAAGGTATATCCATTCAAGAGCTCGCCCTTACAACAAGACAGTTAGCCACACTCATAACGGCAGGTTCAATCCTATCAGATGCCCTTGCTGTATTGGCAGATGGGGAAAAGAATGTCAGACTCAGGTCAATCCTTCTCAGCATCAAAAATAAGGTTGCCGAGGGTATCTCCCTTTCAAATGCCCTTAGTGATTATCCGAGAATATTCTCAGAAATTTATAGGGGGATGGTTGCGGCAGGGGAGGCAAGCGGCTCTCTTGATAAAGTCCTGCTGCGACTCTCAGAATATCTTGAGGGTAGGGCAAAGATTATAAGGGATATCCGTTCCGCCATTATATATCCATTCTTTATGACATTAGTTGGTATTTGTGTCCTCTCCTTTCTATTTATATTTGTCATACCGAAGATAACAAGGATTTTTGAAGACACAAAAAGCACCCTGCCATGGATTACACTCATACTTATATGGGTTACAAATTTCATCAGATACTACTGGTTTGTAATGATTATTGGCATGATTGCTGTTGGCTGGATGGTAAGATTTTATATCAGAATACCGTTCGGGAGAGAAGTAATAGATAACCTATTCCTAAAAATACCATGGATTGGCAGACTTGTCAGTCACTTTTATATCACTAATCTGACCAGGACACTCGGAAGCCTCTTGAAAGAAGGCGTACCAATGCTAAAGGCATTAGAGATGACAAAAGGAGTTTTAAGCCATGCAGTTTTCAATAAGGTGATAGATAATGCTATTCAGGATGTTGTAGGAGGGGCATCTCTTTCTATGAGCATCAAGAAAGCGGACAGCATACCTCCAATAGTTGTCCATACGATTACTGTTGGAGAAAAGGGGGGGAATCTTGGCGATGTGCTTTTAAAGGTTTCTGAGACATATGGACAGGAGCTTGAGGCAGAGGTGAAAAGGGGATTAATCCTTTTAGAGCCTGTCTTGATTCTTGTTATGGGAATTATTGTCGGATTTATAGTGCTTGCCATACTTATTCCTATATTTCAATTGAACAGGGGGATAATGTGATTTATAATGTTTGCTATGGATATATCAAAATATTTATTACTCTTTCTATGCTCCTTTACTGGCTCATTAATCTTTACACCTGTCATAAAGATTGTATCTGAAAAACTTGGAAAGGTGTCAGAGGTGAGGGAGGACAGGTGGCATAAAAAGCCTACGGCACTTTTGGGTGGTATTGCTATATGGGCTTCGTGGCTGATTGTAACTACATTTTTTATCCCTCAATTTAATTACAAATTGCCCATTCTATTGAGTGCCACTGCAATCTTTATCCTTGGCTTAATTGATGATATTGTAAAACTCAACCCACAGGTAAAACTTGTAGGACAGATTATCATTGCCTCATCACTTACATTATCAGGTATTGTTATAGAAATTATACCCTATCCTGTAATAAGCATCCCCTTTACAATTCTATGGCTTGTTGGGATAACGAATTCATTTAATCTTCTTGATAATATGGATGGACTATCGGCAGGTATTGCTGCTATTGCATCCGCCTCACTGGGAATATTCTTAGTCCAATCAGGCAATTATAGTGTTGCCCCGCTGGCTTTTATATTGACAGGGGCGTCACTTGGTTTTCTTATTTATAATTTTAATCCGGCAAAGATATTCATGGGTGACTGCGGCAGCATGTTCCTTGGATTCCTCCTTTCATCTACAGCAATAATCGGCACATGGAGAGAGGCATCAAATCTTATTGCTACAATGGTAGTCCCGCTTCTGGTCCTTGGTATTCCAATATTTGATACAACATTTGTAACACTTACAAGGAAACTGCGGGGAAAAGCCATATCTGATGGTGGGAAAGACCATATATCCCACAGGCTTGTAGCCTTAGGTTTGAGCGAAAGGCAGGTAGTATTATCCCTTTATGGGTTCTCAATACTCTTTGCCCTTCTTGCACTCTATTTCAGTATAAATCCATTTGTAATAATGACTGTTGCTGTTCTATCGGCAATCGGGCTTTATCTCTTCGGGATTTTTCTCGGCGATGAGAAAATGTACTCAAGCTCTAACAAAGAAATTGAGGTAATAATTGCAAAGAGGCAGTATCGTAAATCCGGAATAAACTTAAGCAGGAGGAGGATTGCCGAGATTATTATGGATTTGATATTAATCTCTGTAGCATATTTCTCTGCATACCTGCTCAGGTTTGAAGGAAGATTGATAAATCCTAACCTGATATTTTTTGTAAATACACTTCCATGGGTTGTAATTGTAAAACTTATAGTCTTCTATTACTTTGGTGTCTATCAAAGTATATGGAGATATGTGGGTATCAGGGATATGACGGCAATAGTAAAAGGTGCAACATTGAGCACTCTTATTATTATGGTTGGAATCGTAATGACGGCCAGATTTAAGGACTATTCAAGGGCAGTTTTTATTGCAGACTGGCTGCTTACCATAGTAATGATAGGCGGAAGCAGGCTTGCCTTAAGGTCTTTAAAAGAATATCTGATAGACCATAGAAAGAGTGATGGCAGGAGAATAGTAATTATTGGTGCCGGAGATGCCGGGGAGTTGATATTAAGAGAGATAAGGAACAACAATGATATTAATTTTAATGTGGTGGGTTTTATAGATGATGACCCTGCAAAACAGAGATACAGGATTCATGGAGTATCTGTATTGGGAAGTACCGATAATCTAAAGGAAATAAAGCAAAAACATAATATTGAAGATGCAATCATTGCCATTCCTTCTGCATCAAGGGAGACAATGGATATGATTATTGATAAATGCAACAATGCAAATCTTGATATAAAAACCATCCCAACGATGAAGAGTGTTATGGGAGAGATGGCCGTGAGACCTGAGGTTTCTTAAAATCCCGATGTCTAAAAAAGAATATCTAATCCTGCCGTTATTATTTATCATTTCTTTCTCTTACTTAATCTTTTTTTGCAAATATGGCTTCAACATTGCGGATGAGGGTGTCCCACTCAGCGGTGCATTGAGAATCATGCATGGGGAAGTCCCGTTGAAAGATTTTCAGGGGTATATGCCAGGCGTATATTGTTTTTACTATGCTATTTTAAAGGTATTTGGGATGGATATTTTGACTGTCAGATATGTCATAAGTTTTTTTACAGCGATTATGATAATCATGTTCTATCTGGCATCAAGAAAGATAATGTCCACTTTCTTTTCCCTCTTCGGTTCTTTAATAATGCTTACTGTGCCTGGACCATATTATGTAAGATTTTTAAATTTTTTTATCCTTCTTAATATAATGGTCTTTTATGTTTATTTAAATGAAAGAACCAGAGCATCCTTTTATATGGGATTTATTGGTGGAATTACATTTTTATTCAGACAGGATCTTGGGTTATTCGTTTTTTTTCTCGTAGCAATTATATTTTATATTGTTAAAGGTTTTAATACTCACGATAAATTTATTGCTGCATTCAGTGAAATAAAAGGATATATTTCCGGGTATCTTCTGATAATACTTCCTTTTATCGCTTATTACTTATATGAGGATAAATTATTCTATATCCTGAATGTTAATTACAACGCCTTCTTTGGTGGTTATCAGAAAGGATCTTTACCATTTCCAGATATATCATCGAATTGGTATGAATCAGGTTTATTTTATGTTCCGGTTTTAATATATACCTTTGCCCTTTTTCACATAGTTTATAATTTAAGGAAGGATAGAGAAAAAAAAAATATATATAAGCTATATATTTTTATAATTGGAATTTTATCCTTCAATCAGGCTATATGGCGGACTCATCCGGAAAATATAGTGAAGGTTATTTCACCTGGAATCTTGCTCTATTTTTATTTTTTTGCCAGTCTTTATTCAAAAATTAAAATAAATCTGATAGTAAGATGGATGGTGTTGATAATATTCTCGATAATTCCTTTATCATATGTGTATGCAATGAATAATAATTACGGAACATATGTTGGCAGTATGACTTTTTCACTATCGGAATATAAGTTTATGGATGCTGAAAGGGCTAAAATTTATGCACCTTCAGGGATTGTATCTGAATATACCGAAATAATATCGTATATTAAGGAGAACACTGGGCAGAATGATAAAATATTTATTGTTCCTTTCATCGGTCTTCCGTTATATTTTTTATCCGACAGAATCAACCCCACATATTTTGAATGGATTTTGCTTCCTGAAACCAAGATATATCCAGATGTTGAAGAGAGAGTTATTGATTCACTCATCAAAGACAAGACCAAATTGATTGTATATGTAGATTTTGCCTTAGATGGTTTGGAAAATAGGAGATTTAAAAATTATGCACCAAAGTTGTATGAGTGGATAATGAAAAATTATTATCTGTCTGAAATGATAGGGGAGTATCAGATATTAAAACCGGGGTATAATCGTTCGAAGAATGTATTTTTTGATGAATTTGATTCCTCGATAAAAGAGTCCCAGAATCGTGAATTTATTATAAAAAGAGGGATGAAGATAAATGGAGAAAGCAGGGCAATAATCTTTGAACACCCACCATCAGTTATTAAATACAAAATGAAGATTCCAGAAAAATCTTTATTGAATTTTGGGATTGCAGTGGACCCACGAGTGTGGGATAAAAGGAATGGTGATGGAGTAACATTTGAGATTATAATAAAAGATAGTATGAAAGAAAATATTTTGTTTTCACGCTACATCAATCCTAAGGTTAATAAAGATGAGCGGAAATGGATTGATGACAGTGTTGACTTATCGGAGTATAGAGGCAAAGAGGTTCTTTTATCCCTGAAAACATCGCCAGGCCCGGCAGGTAATAATGAATATGATTGGGCAGGCTGGTCTAAATTGGAGTTCGTTACAAAAGATGTTGAATAAAATAAAAGAATTATATCATTTCAGGGAACTATTAAAGAACTTGGTAATTAAGGAACTAAAGCTCCGCTATAAAAGATCAGTTCTGGGTTTTCTGTGGACAATGCTGAATCCACTCATGATGATGATTGTATTAACTATTGTTTTTTCCCATATGATGAGATTTGATATGAAGAACTTTGCTATATTTCTATTATGCGGTTTATTGCCATGGAATTATTTTTCTCACTCCCTCAGCATGTCAACTATGAGTCTTATATCTAATGCCAATCTTATAAATAAGGTATATATTCCAAAGGCAGTTTTCCCATTATCTATTATTTTCTCAAATATGGTTAATATGATTCTTTCTTTAATTCCCCTTTTTGTATTAATGATATTTATGGGCATTGAGATTCAACCATCTGTTATGTTAATCCCGATTCTACTTTTGAATCTTATACTATTTACAGCAGGTATATCCCTGTTTTTATCATGCCTCAATGTCTTCTTCAGGGATTTTACACATATGATAGAAATTATTGTCACGGCGTGGTTTTACCTGACTCCCATTATATACCCAATAGATAGGGTGCCTTCAAAATATGAGATGGTATTTAAACTCAACCCACTTGTATATATTATAGGTAGTTTTAGAGAAGTCATATTTTACGGGAGGGTTCCAAGTTTTTCTTTTATGATAAATTCTATAGTTGTAGCTTTTGTATCGTTTTTTATAGGTTATTGGTATTTTTACAGGAATGAAAAACAGGTTATTTATTATATTTGAAAATGACAGATAATTTAGCCATTTCTATTAATAATGTCTCTGTAAAATATAAACTCTTTCATGAGAGGCCGCTTACCTTAAAAGAAACTGCTATTAATTTTCTTAAAGGAAAGAGAGACAAATATGAATATCTCTGGGCTCTAAAGGGAATAAATATATCAATTAAAAAAGGAGAGACTGTTGGAATTATAGGTCAAAATGGATCAGGAAAGAGCACACTACTAAAGGTAATTGCAAAGATTTTAGAACCCTCAGAAGGCAAAATCCAGTATGATGGAAAACTGTCCGCCATGATAGAACTTGGTGCTGGTTTTAGTGCGGAATTGACAGGTGAGGAGAACATATATTTAAACGGGGCAATACTGGGACTATCAAAAACTGATATTCATAAAAAATTTGATGAGATTGTTGAATTTGCAGAACTGGAAAAATTTATTGATATTCCGGTTAAAAATTATTCTTCTGGAATGTATATGCGGCTTGGATTTGCCCTTTCAACAGCCGTTGACCCTGATATACTGATTATTGATGAAATACTCGCAGTTGGAGATGAATCATTTCAAAAGAAGTGTTTTAAAAAACTAAACGAGTTTAAACAGAAAGAGAAAACAATTATTATTGTCTCCCACGATTTGAATTCCATAGAAAGGATGTGTGATAAAGCCTATCTGATAAAAGAAGGAAAGTTGATTTCTGAAGGGCATCCTAAAGAGGTGATAAGTTTCTATCGCAATCTGATTTCAAGAGGGGAGATAGAAATTTCAAATATTCCAAATAGACTGGGTGGTGGCGAGATTAGAATAAAAGAGGTTAGATTTTATAACTCTTCTGGAGTTGCGACAGATTACTTTAATACAGGTGATACCCTAAAGGTAAGAATTGAATATCATGCATCAAGAAGAATAGATAAACCTGTCTTCGGGGTGGCTATATACTCTGAGGATGGAGTTCATATTAATGGACCTAATACTAAGTTGAGCGGATTTGAAATTGATTTTATTGAAGGAGAAGGTGCACTGGAATATATAATTAAATCACTTTCCCTCATGAAGGGTAGTTATTATTTTGCTGCTGCTATTTTTGATTACACCTGCACTCATCCATACGATTACTGGGATAGATGCCATCACTTTTATGTATCAAATGGCAGCATTAATGAAAAACATGGTCTTTTGTATATGCCGTCAGAATGGAGGAGGGTCTGATGAATAACGACGAACTTTTGAATATACCCTTTGACCAGTATCAACGGTATAGGGTTTTAGAAGATATTGTAGAAATCATAAAAAGGCAGACTGGCAATCGTAACTTAAAAATCCTCGATGTCGGAGGTCATTCAACGACTATGGATGGTAAACCATGGCTACCTGTTAAGGGGTTCCTGCCAGAGGACAGAACATCAGTTGTAGATATACCTGCCTGTGATATACCAGCCTACATCAGAGGGAGTGGAGATAAACTCCCCTTTAAGAAAGACTCTTTTGATATCGTTACCTGTCAGGATGTTCTGGAACATATCCCATCAGAAATGAGAGAGATATTTCTTGAGAATCTTTTGAATATCAGTAGTCGATTTGTAGTACTGGGCGGGCCTCTTTATTCAGAGAATACGGTATTGGCTGAAAAAATACTTTTTGAATATATATACAAAATCATGAAAGGGGCTCACCGTCAGCTTAAGGAACATCTGGATAATGGTCTTCCCATGTCTGAAGATATTGAAGCGTGGCTTACCACTAAACAAATGAAGTATTGCAAAATACCGAGTGGCTACATAAACAATTGGCTTCTTATGAATTTGATTAAGGTTTACATTGCCTCTCTTCCTGAGTCCCTGAACCTCCATGCCATGATTGATAGATTTTTTAATCTTAACTTTTATGAAAGCGACCAGAGAGAGCCAGCCTATCGTTATGTTTATGTTATAGATAAAAATGTGTCAGATGATACTTTAGATCGAATAGGTTCAATATTTCATGAACGAAGCCAAAAAAATAAATATCTGTCACTGGAAAATGCTGATTTCTCTCAACTGCAGCTACTTTTTAATCTGGATAATCTGGAAACAAAGAGAAAATTGAGTGAATTAAAAGAAAGAGAGAAAGAATTTCAGAGGAGAAGTCAGATTCAAATTCAAGATTTAACAAAATCTGCAAAAGAAAAGGAGGTTCATATTGAGAACCTTACCAAGATATTAGACGAGATCCAAAATTCAAAAATATGGAGAGTGTTAAATATCTTGAGAAAGAGCAACAAAGGGTTAAAGCTTTTACTTGCTGAAGGGCCTGGAGCTGTTTTGAAAAAAGCTAAATTGAAATACAAGCACGGATATAAAACCGCAAAAGAATTTGTTGCTTATGAATATGAGCAATGGATTAAAAAGCACTCTATGACACTTAAAGATATTAAGAAAATTCAAAAAAAAGTTGTACGTTTTAAATACAAACCCACCATCAGTATTATTATGCCTGTCTATAATGTGGAAAAGATATGGCTTGAGAAAGCCATTGATTCTGTATTGAATCAAATGTATCCAAATTGGGAATTGTGTATAGCAGATGATTGCTCGACAAAAGGTCATGTGAAAGAGGTTTTAGAGAGCTATAAAAATAAAGACTCGCGTATAAAGATAAAATATCTATTACAGAATCAAGGGATATCATTAACATCCAATGAAGCTATTTCTCTTGCCAATGGTGAATTTATCGGACTACTTGACAATGATGATGAACTGGCTCCAGATGCCTTGTACGAGGTTGTA
>JACRGN010000011.1 GCA_016234205.1 Nitrospinota bacterium
TAATTTAAATTAGCCCTTACCTTCGGCTCTGGAACTTTTTCAGTAGCAGTAGGGCAGGTTTAAACCTGCCCTACTGCTGATCTTGCACCATCTTCGTAGCAACCAACTCAAGTTGACACTTTTGACATTGTCAAAAGTGTCAACTTGAGCAAATTGGTTAAGGTATTAAGTAACCCACTCTTCAGAAAGAATATCGCCTTGAAGACTGACCACTATAGATTTAACAGGGATCTTCCTTTTTGCTGCCTGTAATGCCTGCTGCGCTATAGCTACTAATCCGCCGCAACAAGGCACCTGCATAATCATTACAGTCAGGGTATTAATCTTGGCATCATCTATTAAGGATTTTATTTTCTCTACATACTCATCCTGTCCTTCGTCTAATTTCGGGCAGGCAATGGCAATGCTTTTACCCTTAAGGTAATCCTTATGGAAGTCGCCTACGGTATAAGCCACGCAATCCGCTGATAAAAGAACGTCTGCCTTATCATAATACGGCGCCATTGGAGAAACCAGGTGAAGTTGTATTGGCCACTGGCTTAATTGCGATTCCCTCTTGCCTGACTCATCGCCTTTTGTTTCTTTTTTCCTAAAGTCCTGCATCTTTGAACCCGGGCATCCATCCATCATTTTAACACCCTCCTTCGTATAATAATTGTTTTGGCACACTGATTGGCACACTAAAGTGTGCCCTACAGCTGCTATAAGCTGCTATTGTGTGCCCTACAAATTTTGTCGCAAAGGCCTCTATGTAGGGGAGGGTTTTAAACCCTCCCCTACACGCCTTTGCCTTTATATTATTTTCATTCTTTGTTCTGTTTCCGTTACGAATTTTCTACACCTTTCTACCACCTCCTTGCCTATCTTTTCTTCTGCTTCATTAAATTTAGCGAATAGCTCTCCAACCTGTTGGATGGAAAGCCCTCTATCCATCCATGGATACAGGCTCTCATCTTCCTTTTTTATATGCCCTGTAAGGAGTTCCTTATATCCGTTTAAATGCTCAATAATCGCTTTTTTATCTTTTCTCTCCAATGCTTCAATAATAGCTCTCACATGGGCCCTGCCGGTCTCATGGTCCTCATGCATGGCCTTTATAATATCTAAAGTCCCATCAAAATATTTAAAGAGTATATCCTCTTCTTTGGCATGATGAAATTTATCTGCGTAAGAGCGAATGAAATAAACGCCATCGCATACCAACTTTCTACCATCTTCTGTTTCTATGTCTAATTTCTCAATAACCTCTGGTATCAATACCAGCCATTTTTTTATCAAGGCATGTTCATCAACTAATTTCTGTATAGGCGGAGAATATTTTACTTCTTTTGATTCTGTCGCGGCCTTTTTTTTAATTTTAGGCATCTTTATTTTTCTATCAGGATAAACCCCGTTAGAAATATCAATATTGCTATCTCGTTTTGCAAGATTTCTAACGGGGTAAATAGCCCTGGTGATCCGCGCCATCAACTCCTCTTCATCCTCAGGAGAAAGGTTATGTATCTGGACAATATCCTTCAGGAGACATGAACCTACGCTGCAAGGGACACAGCCAATATTATATTCATTAAGAATATCCCTGACCTCTGGGAATTCTGAGATTAGATCTTTTATGCCTTTATTTAAATATTTCTCCATTCTTACCTCGCCTTAATAAAGACGCTACTGTAATAAGCCCTAATTCAGAAACAACGCGTTGTTCAATCTCTCCAATCCTTTTCTTGAGGATACATTTATCCATGCTTGGGCATAATTTTTTTTTAAAGATACATCTGTTCAGCTTCAGCGGACCCTGGAACACCTCTATTAAATCAGTTATAAATATTTCCTTTGGTTTGCGCCTCAATTTAAAACCGCCGGATTTACCTTTAAATGAGGCAAGCACCCCTTTTTTATTCAGGGCCTGCAGTATCTTCCTCAGGAACGGCCCTGGTATTTTCAGTTTCTGCACAAGCTCAGAAACAGAGGTAACCCCATTCTCATTCTCTGCCATAAAGCAGAGCGCCCTTATGGCATAATCCGTGTCTCTGGTTATTAATTTCATTTTATTCCAGGCCTCTTAGCTTCAGTTCTAATTGATACTATTTTAGTCTCATTTAAAATGAATGTCAAGAAAATTCTTCGAATTTTCTTAATGGGAGGATTATCTTATTTCCTTACAGGATAAAAATAACCCGGATTATCTAATTTCTTGGCGAGCTTTGCTTCAGGGTTTAAAGTTATACCTTTAATAACTTCATGGACAAACGTATCAAATCCTGCCCGGTCTATAATGTATCCGATGAGTTCCTTGGGCGGCTTGGGGTCTATGTATCTGGAAATAAAGGAATAGACATTCTTGCATACCGCCAGAACCACCTCTTCGCTGGCGTCCTCTATAAAGGTGCCGGCCATGCGGGGATTCTTTTTGCCGGTCCTGCCCCCGATGATTATCCGGTAAAGCAATTTTCCACGATAAGCGGCCTGAGTGGGACACTTTAGGATACACTCTCCGCATTTTATACAATAATCTTCATCGCGTACTATCCTGTAATTTTCTATTCTCAAGGCACTGGTAACCCTCATCTTACAGTTATCCAAACAGGCCTCACAAAGGATACATGCCTCTTTATCATATTCAGGGAGAACACCCGCAATTATCCCTATATCATTCATATGCGCCTTGATACAATCATTGGGACAGCCGGTAACAGCCACTTTAAGATGATAATTATTAGGATAGATAGCCGCCTCGAGCTTCTGAGCCAGAAGTGTGGTATCAGAATTGGAAAACTGACATACCCGATTGCCTATGCAGGCAGAGACATTCCTTGTGCCGGCGGATGGATACCCTTTCTCCGGCTCTTCCAGAATAACATTGCTGCTTTTTTCAATTTCATAAATCATCTTCCTCATAAACTCCCTGACTTTTTCTATGTCAGAAAGTTTAACCCCCGGGATCTCATAACCCTGGCGAGTAGTTAAATGCACAGTCCCGTTGCCAAATCTCTGGGCCAGGTCTTTGATAACGTCTAAGTATTTAACTTCAAGATGCCCTCCTGGGATCCTTAAGCGTATTGCAGTTTCGCCGCGCACTTTGGAAATACGAAAGGCATTTTTAATTATTTTCTTGGTGTTATACATTATTGACTTTTTTCCTTATAAGTAGCAATACAGTAAAGGGCTCCAACGAAAAAGGCTCCTCCGACGATATTTCCTAAAGTTACATAGAATAAGTTCCGGCAGTATCCTAACCAGGATACTGCTTGAGTATGCGGGCCGAACAAAGACATGGATAATAATGTCATGTTAGCTACGCTATGTTCATAACTGCAGGCAATAAAGGCAAACAGGCACCAGAATATCAAAATACACTTTGCGGTATCGCTCTTGGCGCGAGCCGATGTCCAAAGGGCAAGGCAAACTAACCAGTTGCAGAGAATACCGCGCAAAAATAACTGCATTGCGCCCAAATTCATTTTTATTGCCGAGGCTTTCTCTATAAAGTTAGCGGCATGAGAGATTGCCCCTGAGTTTACAACTAAATATGCCAATAAGAGAGAACCGAGCAGATTGCCCACCCAGGAAAATCCCCAGACCTTTATAACCTCTACCAGAGACACTTCCCGTCTAAGAAGCCCTATAGCCATAAACATATTGTTACCCGTAAAAAGCTCAGCCCCGGCAAACACAACCAAAGTCAAGGCAATACCAAAAGAAATTCCCATAAGAGTTTTCAAGAATACGGAATTGGCTCCAGCCAACGGCGCCCCTACGGAAAATATCAAAACTATGCCAATCCCGATATACGCGCCAGCTAAAATACTTGCAGCCATATAAGAAAGAAATGACTTCTTAAGATAATCTATCTTAAGTCTTGCCGCCTGCGAAATGATTTTTACTGATTCTAAATACATATTGGCTCCTTTCCTTAATCTATTAACTCCTTCGCCTCTGTATAATTAAATATTGGGCCGTCGATACAGACATATTTATCGCGTATCCTGCAATGGCCGCACTTACCCACCCCGCATTTCATATGCCTTTCAAAAGATAGCCAGATGTTCTCTTCTTTTACCTTGTATGCCAAAAGCTCCCTTACTGAATTCTTCATCATTAAAGGCGGGCCTATAACAATGGCTCTTGTGTCTTCCCCGATATCTTTTACATTTTTAATAAAATTTACCACAAATCCAATACTCCCCATCCATGCATAGTCTTCGTCGCTATCCACGGTAATTTCTATATCTATGCATTTATCACTTATCCTGGAATTTTTCCAGCGCTTTATATCCTCTCGAAAAAGTATGTGTTTTGGAGATTTGAATCCTGCTAAAACATCCAGCCTTCTTAACATAGAGCTGTGCCCATTAATATAGCGTTCGATTACCGGCTTGACCGCTGCCAAAGCAGAGCCTCCGGCTATAATCAAAAGATGCTCGTCCTGAAATTTCTCCAGAGGAAAACTATTACCGTAGGGCCCCCTTACATAAAGGATATCTTCTGTATTAAGTTTAAAGAAACGGGAGGTAACCTGGCCAACGTTTCTTATGGTAAGTTCAATTCCATGGCTGTCAAATCCACTGATGGATACTGGAATTTCCCCGGCATAAGGAAGCGAAACCATAACGAATCTTCCCGACTCCTCTTCTACTTTATAATCAAGTAAAAATGACCACTCTATCTGCGTATGTTTTCTTACGTCTAATACCTTAACCAGCTTAGGTAAATAAATATTATCCATTTATCGAATGAGCCTCTATGATATGATTTATTTTCTCAACACATTTAAACATACTTATATATTCCGGACACACATCATCGCAACGGCCACAGCCAACGCACATATTAAATCCCTGCCTCTTTCTAAAATCGTAAATCTTATGAAGCATCCTGTATCTTAATCTATCCCCTTCTTTTATTCTAAAATCATGATTACCCGCCAGGATGGAAAATTTTTTTACCATGCAGGATGCCCAGAGCCTTTTCCTTTCACCCGCGGACTTATCTTCGGGAAGTATATCCTGAACACTAAAACAACTGCAGGTAGGGCAAACTACGGTACACCTGCCGCAGGCGATACAGCGAAGGGTATACTCTTTCCAGATATCGTCTTCAAAGATAGAAGCATCTATATCCTGGGGAATTTTTATTGGACAGCTGTCTTGCTCCACAAATCGAGGTCCTGCAACATTTTCTGCATTACGGGGAAAGTAGGCCTTTAATTCCTCATCTCTTACATGGACTTCATAACCATCTTTTACCTTCCTCATGAATGCCGCCCAATCATCGGTTTTGTTGGTTTGGAAACTTACGCAGAAACAATTTTCAAAAGGTTTCTCGCATTCAATCAAGAATAACTTTACTTTTTGACGCAGCCTGCTGTAATAGAAATCCGTGTATCCGCCGCCGTTTAAGAAATGCGCATCCAGAACTTTAATCGCATGAATATCGCATGAGCGCAAGAATATAATCATAGGCCGTATCTCGTCATCTATTTCTTCTGGCTTGTTATCCCGGAATGAAAACATCGTCTGGCGCAGAGGAAGCAATACCGACTTGGCTGAAAGGTGAGTTTTCTTAAAGAATTCTATTTCATCAAAACTGTCTACCTGTTCATACAAAACCTGGCTTGTATCTGAAAACCTTCCTTTACCAGGTTTTTCAACAGGAGCAATAATTATATAATGCCTGCTTAGAATATTAAAAATAGTATTTCCTTGTTCACTACTAAATCTTGTCATCTTAGATTTATCAGCCATATTTCACCATTAAAAAAGGCGTCTTTGATCCATTTGCAGACAAAAGACGCCTGTGTCTAAAATAATAAGGCGTTCTTTTATAAAGAACGCCTCTGTTTTATTACACTACGATGTGCCGTCCCCTTTTACAGGAACTTACACTACTATAAGTAAAAAAACCTGCTGTTCGGTAACCCATGCTCCTTTACGCAAATAAATAACCCAGGGATAATATAGCCATCGATATCACATATATTGCCATAACCCCTCTTATAGCCGGAATAAATTGCAATGGCTGGTCATGATATTTTATAGCAGTAGTGAAACTATGAAATGCAGCAGGCAATGTCAAAAGGATGGGCCAGCAGAGCGGTGGTAATACCCCATAGATAAGTTCAAATATTAACGCCGTATATAATAAAATCAACGCCATGCCAAATAGGTAAGCAGTCTTCTGTCTTCCAAGCCTTACAACGATATTTCTTTTCCCGGCCAATCTATCCTGATAATAGTCAGGTATTTCATTCACAAGCGTTAACGCCAATATACATAAACTGGCAGGTATTGAGGCTCCAATTACAGAGAAATCTATTCGCTGCGCTTGTAAATAAAATCCCCCCATCGTCATAAAAACCCCATATGAGAACGCTATGGTAACTTCCCCAAATCCTCTATGGGATAATTTTAGCGGCGGCCCCAAATAGAAAAATATAGCAAACCCGCCTATAAGAGACAATAACATTACAGGATAACCTCTTTCGGCGGTCAATAATACAGCGATAAAAAAGGCAAATAAAAGGGCTCCGAAACCAACGAATTTATAATAAGATGGGGCAGGACGTCTTTCCAAAGAGAATATGTGGTCTGTTCCATTCCTTGAATCAAAATATTCATTTATATATTCTACCGCCAAAAGGGCAAGGGATATCCCGCACAGCCCAATGACAAAAATAGCCATATGGAATATCGCGGTCTTATGGTAGGCATAGCTTACGCCAACTAGATATGGAAACACACCGGCAATCAATAAGAATCTATATCTTATAGTCCTTACTATTATAGGTATAATTCTACCCATTTATTGGATTCACAGAGAAGTTTGGGGTCGCTTATCACTCTCTTAGTAAAATCGACGACCGCCTTTTCCTTCCACGCTTTCTTATAGCGTTTCCAGATATCCTTTAAGCTCTGACGTCTTAAATCTCCGCACAGGAAGGGAAGCGGCCCAATCAATTTCACCTTTCCATTGGGAATTACGAGGAGACTTGCAGCGGGATGATAGAGCCTATACTTCAGCTCATCTATAACATCGTAGGGGTAATAATATACCTTCATCTTGCCATCATATTGTGTCTGTTTGGCCTTAAGGATCTCAAATGCCTCGGCATATTGTTCTTCAGAGGGACACAGTAAATCCCAGTTCTGAGCAGCCCTGCCTATCCTCATAATCTTTCCAGTGTAAAAACCGTAAACGCCGAGGCAATAGGCCATATCAATGGCCTTGCTTATCTCGTGTATATTAAATTTCGTAGGGACAAACACTATCTCTGTATTCACATCATTTTCTATAAGGAGTTTACAGGCATCTACTGTCTTCTTAAAGTCGCCCCTCTTTCTCATGATTTCATGAACCTCGGCAGTTGCGCCATCTATACTTATTTGGATCGAACGCATGCCTAACCTGGAAAAACGCTTCGCCTCCTTATCGCCGATAAACATCCCATTTGTTTCTACTTTTAGGCTCACGCCGTTTGAGGTGAGCATCTCGGCGAGTTCAAAA
>JACRGN010000105.1 GCA_016234205.1 Nitrospinota bacterium
GTTTCAAGAGTTCCGAGAATATAGTTCCAACCTTGTGCATGGTTTGTTCCTCCTTATTGGTATTGGGTTTTGTCAACTTCAATTATCCAATAAAAGAGGCTTACAAGCCATGCTTTTTTAATTTTTAGCGGACACTACTGTCCGAGAATAGTAAAAGATATTATTGAAAGGGTGGGATGGTAAAGAGTTAAGCATAAACTAACGATATAAGTTGACGAACCTAAAAGCTGACCTGCCCCAGCCCTTCCCCCAGAATTTAAAGGCAGAATATCTGCATGGGGTAAACAGAATGAAGATAAGCAAGTATGATAGATACATGGCATTAGTAAGGATACCAGAGCATATGAGATACTAACATGGATACATTTAATAAAATAAAAGGATACCTTGCATTCATTGATATATTGGGGTTCTCAGCTCTTAAAAATGAAGATTTTTCTGAGAAATTTGCTGCCTACCATGAAATTGTTAGCAACGCATGCCCACAAAACCATGTTAATTACAATCTATATTCTGACAGTTTGATTCTGTATACCAACACATTAGGGAAAGACCCATTGATGCAGTTGTTGTCCGCAGTTAGTAAAACTACTTATGGATTGTTGATGAAACTCGACATGCCAGTCCGTGGTTGTGTGTCAGCAGGAGAATTCACTATAAATAAAGGCGGTGGAAGTGTTGTTATTGCCGGGAAACCACTGATTGATGCCTATGAGTATGAAAAAAAACAGGATTGGGTTGGTATAATGCTTTCACCTCGGTTGGTTAAGCTACATCAGGATCTCGAATCACTTACGACCATCAACAATATTTATTCCAAAGAAGCTGCCAATAATTTTGCAGAAAAGCTGCCTTGGCCTTTGCTTGTTCAAAGGTGTCGTATGATACCATTTCATACAGACAGACCAAATTATCTCGAAGACAATCAAGATTATGATGGCTATGTTGTTGTACCATCACAGGATCATGCCAACCCCAAAGATTTGATTCATGACTTAAAGGAGTTTAATGAACAGCTTGAAAAATTGCAGTTACTCGCGCTAACACCGAGCCAGCAAAAAAAATATCAAAAGGCTATCAATTGGGTTGGGGTATTACACAAAAAATGGCTTATGGATGTCATAAACTCAGGATACTGGCATACCCGTAATGTATCAGAATAAAATGAAAGTTAGAAACCTGATTTTGATGAAACAACAATCAATTCAGGATGCAAGCAAAGACCTTATCTGTAGCGAGGTTATAATTTTTAGAATGCTATAAAAAAGTGCTCTTTCTGCTATTTGTCCTATTAAAGGATTAGGAGAATAAAAACTGATATTTCAAGACCTGCCCCCAATATGCTGAACCACTGAAGACACTGAAATAAATAATTCCTTTTTCTGTGCTTTCAGTGACTTCAGTGGTTTCTATAATTTCCTGTGGTTCATGGGTATTACTTCTTTTCCTTCTTTTTTTCCATCATTTCCTGATGGGACTTCATCATCTCTTCCATCTTCTGCTGATGAGCTTTATACATCTCGTCATGTTTCTTCATCAATTCTCCAACCTTTGCAATAATGGCATCGCATTTATCTTTTGCAGCTTTATCGGTAGCTGACTCCTTTACTACAGCAGTTAAGTCGGCAATAGACTGCATCATGTCATTCATCATCTTATGATGCTCTTCCTTATGTCCTGCCATGCCCTCACCCATCATCATTCCGCCACCCATCATCTCGCCATGCATCATACCGCCCATATCCTTAGCAGAGACATAACCAGTAGATATTGATACTGCCAATAACATTAAACCAAATATCTTTAAAATCTTCATCCGTCTCACCTCCTTTAAACCTTATTTTTGCCTTATAATATATCCCTGCTAAATAATAAGTCAAGGATTACCTTATATACGCCTCTGTGACATACCTTCTCATCATCCTATGACTATTGAAGTAATAGGCATTTTTGCCAATGGCATTTTGCATCATCCTTACCCATGTGTGCCTCTCATTGTAAAACATCGGTATAATAATTTTTTCCAATTTGGTATAAAGGTCATTAGCGTCCTTTGTATCCAGATTTTCAGTTAGTGTAACCTCAGACGGCATAGGCCCTATTGACCAGCCTGTAAAATCCTCTATGTGCCCCTCTATCCACCAGCCGTCAAGGACACTGAAATTTATAACCCCATTGTGGGCAGCCTTCATCCCGCTTGTGCCGGAAGCCTCCCTTGGCCTCAAGGGTGTATTCAACCAGACATCAACGCCTGATACAAGTTTTAATGCAATATCCATATTATAATTTTTCAGATATACAATATCTATAGTCCCTTTGAGATCTTTAATATAGCTGTGTATCCTCTTTATGAGTTCTTTGCCGGGATGGTCGTTTGGATGCGACTTGCCTGCGTATATAATCTGCAGCCCGCCTGCCTTCGCTATCTTTTTAAGCCTGTCTATATCAGAGAATAAAAGGTCAGCCCTCTTGTATGCAGTTGCCCTCCTTGCAAAGCCGATTGTCAGGATTTCAGGATTCATTTCCACACCCGTTGACTCTTTGACATAATCAAACAATCTCTTTTTTGCCTCTCTATGGGCACCCCACAACTCTTCATCGGGTATCTTTCCGATTCTTACAAATAGCTCAGGCTCATTTGCCCAGCCTGGAATATATTTATCATAGACCCTCGCAAGGCTCTCGCATGTCCATGTGTATGAATGAACGCCATTTGTAATTGCATGTATCTCATAACCCGGAAAAAGATTCTTTGATACCTCTCCATGTTTTTTTGCAACACCATTTACATACTTGCTCAAGTTCAATGCAAGGAGTGTCATATTGAGATTATCCCTGCCTGCAAGTTCCTTCAGTATGTCAAATGGGATTAATTCACCCATTACATCTCTGATTAAATCATACGGAAATTTATCATGTCCTGCCTCTATAGGTGTGTGGGTTGTGAAGACGCAGAGGTCTTTTACCCTTTCCACATCCCAGATAAATCTCTCGTCCCATACAGATTCAATATCTTTTTTGAATTCTAAGAGGAGTTCAAGTATAAGAAATGAGGCATGCCCTTCGTTCATGTGGTATTTCTTTATCTGAAAACCAAGGGCATTGAGCATCCTTACCCCGCCGATGCCGAGGACAATCTCTTGCTTTAGTCTGTACCTATTATCACCGCCATATAGATGGGAAGTTATCTCTCTGTCAGCAGGTGTATTCTCCGGGATGTCTGTATCAAGAAAGAATATAGGAACCTTGCCGCCTGTAAGACTGTCCACAATATATAACCATGCCTGAACATAAACATCCCTCCCTTCAATCTTTACCTTAACCTTCTCAGAAAGCAGGGTCATAAATCGGGATGGCTCCCATGAAACAGGAGATTCTATCTGCCTTCCATTTTCATCTATATCCTGATTAAAAAAACCCTTTCTGCTTAAAAGGGTGACTGCAATGAAGGGGAGTTTTAAATCGGCACTTGACCTTATTGTATCCCCTGCAAGGACACCAAGCCCTCCGCTGTATGTAGGCATATCATTCAATATACCCACCTCCAACGAAAAATAGGCTATCTTCGGCTCTTTAAGAAACTCCTGAAATTGCACCATAAATATTAGAATATCAAAAACAAAAAAGATTTCATAGGATATTTTTCTCTCACGGAACTTATGACAATAATATATTGATTTAACAGGGATGCACAGGATATCCATGAAAGAGAAAATACTTGACAGGGTTAAAGGAGATTGCCTATTATACGGTTGAGTCCTTCTTAAATTTGACTAAATTAGGAATATCCGAACTTGTTCGGATACAAATAAGCTATTTGCTCGTTTCGGGCAGGGAAAGGAGAAAAACAAAATGACTAAAAAAATTATTGCTGAACCCCTTGAAAAAGAAGTGGCAAAAGAAATTCTTCCTAAAAGCAAAACACCACTTGTGTTCATAAGCCACGACACAAGAGATGCCGAACTTGCAGACGAGTTTTGTAACTTACTAAAAAGCGCAAGTGCAGGTGCTTTAAAATCCTTTCGTTCTTCCGACAAAAAACCAACGCAAGGAATAGAATATGGTTCTGAGTGGTATCCCGCAATAATGGAGAAAATTGACGAGGCGACAGATGTGGTTTGTTTGCTGACACAACACAGTGTTGACAGACCTTGGATACTTTATGAAGCAGGTGTAGCAAAAGGCAAATTAAATACCAAAGTAATTGGAGTTGCCTTGGGTATTCCATTAAGCGCAGCCATAAAAGGACCTTTTGCACAATTCCAAAATCTTGATGACGATTTATCCTCTTTGACAAAACTTATTTTAGAACTTGTGAAAAAAGTTCCAGGCTTAGACCCAGATGAGCAACTTGTCAAAACGCTTGTGGAAAACTTTAAGAAAAAGATAAGTGAAATCATTGCCAAAAATTCAAAGGCAGCAACCGAAGTAAAGAAAAAAGAAGATGTTGCAGAAACTTCCGTAGCAAAGCTTTTTGAGGAAGTAAAAATTATGTTTGAGGACTTACCTTCAAGAATAGAAAGAAGAGTTGACCCGGAGTTCAGAAGGAGAAAAATGCGATTTCATCCAATGATGATGGAAGAATTGCTTCATATGGGCAAAGGAGTAAATTCTCATATCCCCATTCTTATGGCTTTAAGCATATTTAAGAATGATTTACCGTGGATTTACGAAATAGGCAATGAAACACTGAAATTGATTCGTTCAAAAAAATCTCCAGAAGAAAAAGAAAATGCGGTCAGAGAATTTTTTGATATTTTTGAATTCACGTTCAGACATCCAATGATGAGAGAAATAACAATAAGCTCAAAGGAATCTCATATAATGTTCCGTGAAATACAACACATCTTTGAAAAATATTTTCATAGGTATCTTTCCGAACCCAAAGAATAATGACAAACATCAAACGACAGTTCTTCATGGCAACAACAGAATAGCCGATAACATCGAAAATACGAATCAGGAACAGGTTTTTGTCAGTTAGTGGTAAAATTATCTTAATCGTGATATTCTTGTACTATAGATGAAGACGACCCGTTATTTTGAAGAACAGGTCTTAAGAAAACGTCCTTACATTCGAAGAGAGTGGTGTGAAATGGCATTATCTAATCCGATCCGCAGGGAAGTTCAAAGCGATGACCGTATTCGTCATTGGGTTTTCATCAATGAATTAGGAAAATACCTAAGAGTTGTGACATTAGAGGATGGGGAGACAGTCCTCAATGCCTTTCCTGACCGTGATTTTAAGGAGGTGGAAAAATGAGGTTTAACTATTACCCTGAAACTGATTCGCTCTATATTGACCTTTCAGAAAAAGCCAGTGTGGACTCTCGTGAGGTGGTACCAGGTGTCGTATTAGACTTTGACGCCGAAGGTCATCTTGTAGGTATTGACATAGACCACGCCAGCCAGATTGCTAATCTTTCACATCTTGAAACTAAAGCGCTTCCTATTACAAACTTGGAGATGACGGCACATCGCATGCATTAAGATGATTAAATCTAAGCTGCGTTAGAGGGCGTTTTATTGGTAGGTTAAAATAGCCTCCTCGTTAGAACCATTTCCAAAACCACCATTTTTCAAAAATTATCTTTCCCAGATGCCAGAGCTTTCCCGGTTTGTACATCTTCATAAAAGGACTGGGAATTGTAAAAAAATTACCTTTTGCAAATCCAGCGGTATTGTCTCCCAATTCAAGAAAACAGTAACCATCTCCTGAAAATATTTTATCAGGTTTTTGTCCGCTAATTTCCTTTACAATATTCTCTGCTGCAGCCTCTGCCTGATAATGTGCAAAGACACCCGCCTTTGGTAAATTTAGCGGTTTATCAGGTTTATACTGTCCCGGAAGCTTAATTGTAGTTACATCACCAATGGCATAGACATTTTCAAATCTTGTTTTCAGTGTTTCTCTATCAACAGGTATCCAGCCGCTTTCATTTGTCAGATTTGCCTTTTTAACCACTTCAGGTGCAGTGTGTGGTGGGACAACAAAGAGAAGGTCAAAATCAGCAGTCTTGCCATCTTCAAAATAGATTTTTCCTTCGTCAACAGATTTAAACTTACGCTCAGGATTAAAATTAATTCGTCTTGACTCTAACATCTGCTTTAGCATATTGCCGATTTGAGGCCCTGCGGTCGGCATCGGTAATGTTTCAGGTGTGTAGATTTCAATACTGATTCTGTCACGGATATTTCTGTTTTTAAAAAAGGAGTCAATTAAAAATGCAAATTCATAAGGCGCTGCAGGACATTTAAAGGGCATACCAGCAATAAGAATGATTATTTTCCCGCTGGAAAAATTTTTTACTGCCTCACCTGATAACCTTGCACCTTCCAGACAATAAAAATTAAAAATCTTTGGAGTTTTGGGAAACGCCTTTGTATTTAACTCTGCGCCAAGTGAGATTACAAGATAATCGTAATTTATATTTTGCCCATCAAGGCTGATAGATTTTTTCTCGGTGAAAATATCAGTAACTTCGCCTTGAATAAACTCAATCCCTCTTTTTGTTAAGTTTTTTAAGCTCCTCTTTATCTGCTCTGGCTTTCTCAAACCGAAGATTAACCACAGAAGGGAGGGGTAGAATGTATGTTCCTCATCTTTATCAATAAGTATAACTCTGTGTTCTCCGCTTAATTTTTTTCTTAACTCATTGGCACATACAATCCCGCCACTGCCACCGCCGAGGATGACTATATTTTTCCACATATTACCCTCCTTTTTTAAACCGTTCAAACCGATTAAACCGTTCAAACCGTTCAAGCAGATTAAACCTTTTTCAATTCTAATCTTATTCTCAACTCAAACCCTTAGTGATAGCCCTCTCTATATCTTGCAGCTTAATCTCACCCGATTTCCTTAAAAGGATATCCCCTGTTTGATTGCAGAGGATTACAGTAGGAACTGATAGGATATGGAATTTCTTTGCCAGTTCCATTCCCTTATGAATATCAACCTTCATAATGTCTATCCTGTCACTGTATTTTGGTTTTATCTCTGTATCAATCATCCTTTCTACAGGTTTGCATGTGCCGCACCACTCTGCTGTAAAATCGTATAAAGTCAGTTTATTCATTCTAATCCTCCCTCCAGTATAGCTTAAAGCTAAAAGCTCATGGCTTATAGCTCGTTGCTCATTTCTACAATAGCAGTTCCAATATTTTTATTATTTTTAAACTTACTCGCTATATATACTATCTTTAGCATATCGTATTTTGATAGAAGAGGCTCAAACATACCTTCTGCATCTTCCCTAACATCATTCCATGCGTCTAAGAGAGACGGCTTATCATCTTTGAAGGTCTTTTTTAATTTATCTCTAATAGCTGGCAGTACATCCTTTATCATGCTTACTACTTCATCTTCGTTTATGCCTTCAGGATAATCCTTTGATAGTATCTTGGCAATCTCATTTAATCTGCTCATTTATACACCCCCTTTCAATATCTCCCAAAATCCCCATAAATCCACCAAAGGGAAGCCATGAGGGTATAATCCTCTCAAGTCCTGACAGGAGTAAATGGATTCTGGGGAATGGAAGAAAATATGTATGGTGTTTCTGAATCCCCCCTCGCCCCCCTTTAAAAAAGGGGGGAGGGAGGGATTTAAGCATATTCACTATATCTCTTTGACTGTAAAAACAGGCATTAGAATATGATGTATTTTTAAAAAGATTCTTTAGCTTTTTAAAAAAGGAGAGCAAACTCCATCTATTCAATACACCAAGAAAAATCTTCTGCCTGCTGATTCTTACTGCCTCAGAGACAGCCCTTGCAGGGTTTTTTATAAAATTTACTGCCGTTACAGATACTGATATATCAAAGCTCCTCTCTTTAAACGGAAGACTCTCTGCATCGGCAATAAGATATTTAATATTTGAGTCTTTATGTTTTATCATGGCATATTTAATCATATCCATTGATGTATCAACTCCTATAATATTTTTGCAAAAGCCACTTAAAAATTCTGTGAAATAACCCGTTCCACATCCTATGTCAATAGCTGATGACTGATAGCTGATAACTGAAAGCTTTATCATTTTCAATAAAACCCTCTTTTCAAGCCCGCTAATATACTTACCTTTTTTTGTATAATACCAGCTATCATATTCATCAGCAAATAATTGCATATTAATTCATCCCCACATGGGTGCCAGACTTTAGTCTGGGATTAGGCTAAAGTCTAACTTCCATAAATTACTCAGGTATTATCGGAACTACAGGCTGATTAATTGCAACAGCAGAAATCCCCTCCCCTTTTTTATGAGCCTCTGCCTTACCTCCATGATGGAACATATTGATATAGGCTATAACCTTCCATATCTCTTCGGTAGAAAGATATTCTTTCCATGCAGCCATTGGTGTATCAGGTCTACCTTCGGAAACAACCTTAAAGAGGTCTGCATCAGAAAACCCACTCATTTTCTTAACATCTCTCAGGTTAGCTGCCTCTGTCATCAGAGGTATCCCATCTTTACCATGACATCCACTGCATGCCACATCAGGATTCTTTATTCCCTCAAAGATATCTCTTCCATCTCTTAATATCTTTGGGTTAGTCCACCAGCCCTCAGGCATCATTTCTGTTGTTATTCTCAACTTCCCTACATTTTCCAGATACCTTACCAGCGCCTCAAGATAATTCTTCTCTATCTGGTCACCATAATAATCAGGCATGGTCTTTGTTTCCTTTTCATATCCCTTTGCAATTTCCTTTCTCGGATCCACTACAGATTCCCTTATCTTTTTTCTATCACCTAAATCTACAGCAGCAAGGGCAGGTCCCCTCTTTGGTATCCCTCCAGGCTCTATATCATGACAGTTAAAGCATTCATTATTTTTAAAGACCTGGGCACCTACAGAGAGGATGGTCTCCTCATCTGCCTCCTCTATGAAAAATTTTTTAGGTTTCAGCCTTTCAATCTCATAGGCAGGGTCAAATTGAGGTAATGCCCAGCCCATAACTGTATAA
>JACRGN010000012.1 GCA_016234205.1 Nitrospinota bacterium
ATGAGCCAAAACAGGGGTCATGCGCTGCAAGGAACAGGGGCGCAAAGGCTGCAAAGGGAAAGATTATTGTAAATACTGACCCTGATTGTGTGGCAGATAAAGGCTGGTTAAAGGATATTGCATCTGCCTTTGATACCCCCCCTGCATCCCCCCCTTATAACGGGGGGGACGGGGGGGTTGTTGCTGTAGCAGGAAATATATATGGATTAAATCCGCAGGGTATAATTGAAAAGTTTCTCTCCATCTTCACACTAAGGGGAATTGGTGAGCAGAGGATATTTGACAGTTATAATCTATTTACCGGGGGATTTGCCACAGCAAATCTATCGGTCAGAAAAGATGTATTTGAGAGGATAGATGGCTTTGATGAAAATATTAATATCTTTGGAGAGGACCATGACCTCTGTGCAAGAATATATAAGGCAGGGTATAAAATAAAGGCAGTTTCGAATGCCGTGATTTATCATATCCACAGAGGTGATTTAAGTGGACTCGCCAGGCAGAGCTTCCATTTTGGCATTGCCCATTCAGTCCTACTCAAAAAACATTTTCCAAAAGGATTATTCATTGAGTTACCACGAGTTACATATATAAAAGAGAATTTTGGAATTCCTATCTGGCTTAATCTCAATTCCTTTGATAAAAAGTTATTTTTTATATTTCTTGCAGGTTATTTTATCCCGACAATTCTAATTCTTGTCCCCTTCTATTTTCTTTACCATGTCTTTGATATAAAAAGAAGGGCTGAAACACTTGATATGCCGCTACCAATATCTGAAGGTTTAATCATGTCGGGGCTTTTATTCATTAAATCATTTTTCATAACCATAGGGAGAATCTATGGCTCATTTAGAAAAAGGGTTATATGTATATAACAGATAAAATACCATCTCTCTCTAAAAGATTTAAGATAGACATATACTCTCCAAATATAATCCTCTCTCTGCTAATAGTTACAGGTCTTATTCTCAGATTGTATCGCCTGGATTTTAGAAGTCTCAATTTTGACGAGGCAAATAGTATTGCATTTGCAAAAAACAGCATAACCTATATACTTGACAAAACACCCCTGTCAATTGGCGATTTACATCCGCCATTCTTTCATATCCTGCTCCATTTTCACATATCTGTCAGTGAAACGGAATTCTGGGTAAGGCTCATCTCAGCAGTTCTGGGAGTAATTATCATATATATCACATATTTATTGGGAAGGTATCTCTTTGACTTGAGGACAGCAATGCTGGGGGCTTTTTTAGTCATGCTTTCACCATTTTTTATTTCGTATTCTCAGGAAGCCCGTATGTATCCTCTATTCACGCTCCTAACAATCTCATCAATCTATTTTTTTATAAAGGCTATTGATATGGAATCCAAGAGATACTATCTGTGGTTTACAATCTTTTCCATTCTAAATCTCTATACTCATTATATAGCCTTTTTCATACTATTTGCGGAGACAATATTTTTCATAATAAACTGGAAGAGATATAACAACTCAAAATTATTCTTCCTATTTAGCCTCATAGTCATATTTTTATCTTTCTCGCCATGGATACCAACAGTATTAACACAGTTCACGGCAGGTGAAGGTCAACTGTCTAAAGACATCGCACCAGGCACAGGGTTAATAATTCCATATTCGCTCTTTGTATTCAGTGTTGGAGAAACATTTCTTCAAATTAAATCGTTAAAGGATGCAGTTTCAAACATACCTCTAATCTTTTTAGTTGCAATAATATTTTTAATTCCAATTGTTAATTCAACTTTTAAAAAAAAGGATAATAGACTCTTATTTATTATTTTAATCCCCATTATAATTCTATATATACTCTCGTGGAAGATCCCGCGAATACTTAACTCAGTAAAATATATAATTGCCCTCTCTCCAGTGTATTATCTACTCATTTCATATGGAATAACAAACATGAGGAGAATGTCTCATCAAGTTGTATTTGCTATCCTTATAACATTCCTGAATATAGCATCTCTCTGGAATTATCATTATAATGAAATATACAGGTCTGAGGATTGGAGAGGTGTTGTTAAATATGTATCTGCCGGACTTACAGGAAGTGATGTCATTATTTTTGATGCAGGACATATGCAGACACTGTTTGACTACTATTGCAAGTGTGATATAAAAAAAATCAGGTTAAATCCGAGATTAACAGATGACAGAGAAGAGGCATTTAAAAATATTGAAAAAGAGATTGCCCCTCATAAAAATATATGGTTGATTCTTTCCCACAATTGGAAGAATGGAGACTATTACAAAAGGCTGTTGGATGTTCATCTGACAAGGTCTTTGGATTATAAAACCAAAGGGATAGAGATATACAAGTATGTGGGTGCATAAAGAAGAATGGAAATCAACGGCAAATTAGGTCATTAATCTATACAAGGAGAACATCAGATGAACACAAAAAATAACTATCTTGAGAAGCCCCCTTTTGTCTCAATTGTTGTTATCAGCAGGGATAGACATGATAATCTGAAAAAGGCTGTCTCCTCGCTAATGCAACTTGATTATCCGAAAGAGAGATATGAGATTATTGTAGTTGAAGAGGGAGACAATCCTGCCCCCCTTGAAGGAGTGAACTATATTTTCCTTCCACGTCGTGATTTGGGATTGGGTTTTGCCCATAATACAGGAGTTAAAAATTCAAAGGGAGATATTATTGCCTTTACTGATGACGATTGTATCCACGAGAAAAACTGGCTTACCATTATGGTTAATACTCTGCTTGAAACGGATGCAGGCGGAGTAACAGGGGCAACTCTCGGACAGCCGGGAAACCTGATTGGAAGATGTGAAGAAATTATGGGTTATCCAGGAGGTGGGCTGAAAAGGGTTTTGGCTGCCAAAGGAAAAATTATAAAAACAAATAATCTCTCAACCTGTAATTCTGCCTACAAAAAATCTATATTTGAAGAAGTTAAATTTAAAGAAGATGGTTTCGGTAAATTGGGGGGAGACGATTGGTGGCTCGGCCATCAGGTCAGTGAAAAATATGGCGCATACTTTAATCCTGATGCTATTCTTTATCATAAACCCCGTGGGAGTTTATCCAGTATAATAAAATGGTTTACCCGCCGCCGTATAAATGAACTTCTTGGAATGGAATACGAATTTCATAAGAAAGGTTTTACCCTTCTATTAGCGGAAATTAAAAATCTTATATTCGTTAGATTGTTATTATGGATAGGTTTAATAATTATTTTTGGAATAAAGGGACTTATGGCAGGCATGATCGGTCTTATTCTAATATTAGTTATTACAGTTATCCGTCATCTGCCAGGCATAATATATCACAATGATTACCGCCTTATATTTGTACTGCCAGCCGTAAGGCTTGCTATGGATATAGGGATTCTGAAAGCAGAACTGCAATATTTCCTTTCACTGCATAAGGCAATAGATTCCTCCCTCAATGAATTTAAAAGGTAAAAAAGGCTGAGATTTAAAAAAATGTAATCCCCGTCTTTTATTCCTGACTTGTTTACTGCATTCTGAACTTTGTCCGTTATATTTATAAATTCAGAACGGCTTTTACTCTCAATTGATAACTCTGTATTCATCCATTTCTTAACTCTTCCACTACCTTCTTCATGTCATCATGAACCTGTTTTCTAACCTCATATGTATAATTTCGCAGTAAATATGCAGGGTGATATGTGGGCATAAGCTTTATTTTTATTGCCTCTGCTTCGGTTATAGACTCATACTCGTGCCATATTCCCCTTATCCTTGATATTGTAATCCTTTTACTATTTAATAAAGTCGCTGTAGCAGGGCGGCCGAGAGTTACAATTACCTTTGGCTTTATGGCTGCAATTTGTTTTTCCAAAAACGGTCTACAGGCAGCTACCTCATCAGGCTCAGGCTCGCGGTTTTCAGGGGGTCTGCACTTCACAACATTACAAATATAGACATCCTTCCTTTTTAATCCCATCCCCTTTTCTATTATTTCTGTTAATTTCTGTCCTGCCCTGCCGACAAATGGGAGTCCCTGTATGTCTTCATCTTCTCCAGGTCCTTCACCTACAAACACCAATTCTGCCTTTGGATTTCCTGAACCAAAGACAATATTTTTTCTTGTATGCCAGAGCTTACACCTCCTGCAATCGCCTATCTCATTCCGAATATCTTTTAATAATTCTATGTTAAAGGGGGCGAGGGTTGGAGGGGGCGAGGGTTCTATGGCACAAGAGTTTGTTTTTATTTGTTCCCTTGAATCCTTGAATCCTTGAACCCTTGTAGTTACAGGTATTTCCTTAATACCCATCATTTTTAAATAACTTAGATATCCCTTTAGCCCTTCAATTATTTCTATTAATTCATTATTCATTCAAGAACAAAAACCTAATGAAACCACAGATTAACACAGATAAAAACTTTTTTTCTTTATTCTATCAGTGTTCATCTGTGTTTACCTGTGGTTAATTTTATAATTTCCTATGCATGAACAAAAACCTACCGAAATAATCTTTACGCTGTCGTAGATATTGCTTCTAACTTCCCCTCTTTTAAAACCGCATGGGCTGCGGCTAAACGGGCTATTGGAACCCTGAAAGGTGAACAGCTGACATAATCCAATCCTATCTTGTGGCAAAACTCCACAGAGCTCGGCTCACCGCCGTGCTCACCACATATACCAACCTTAAGTCCTGCCCTTGCAGCTCTCCCCTTTTCAACACCCATCTTTATCAACTCCCCAACACCATCCTGGTCTATAGCTACAAATGGGTCTTTTGGCAGTATCTTATTTTCAATATAGAATGGAAGAAAATTCCCGGCATCATCCCTGCTCAGGCCAAATGTTGTTTGTGTGAGGTCATTCGTCCCGAATGAAAAGAACTCCGCTTCTGTTGCAATCTTGTCTGCTGTTATAGCAGCCCTTGGCAGTTCAATCATTGTCCCGACCATATATTTGATATTGACCTCCATCTTTTCCATTACCTCATCTGCAACCTTAATCAGCCTCTCCTTTGTATATTTGAGCTCATTTATATGCCCTACCAATGGGATCATTATCTCAGGCTCAATCTTTTTCCCCTTCTTTGCCAGTTCACAGGCTGCCTCAAATACCGCCTGAACCTGCATCTCGTATATCTCAGGATATGTGATACCTAACCTGCACCCCCTGTGTCCAAGCATTGGATTAAATTCTTTAAGGCTGTTTGATTTCTCTTTGAGTTTTTCTACCGATACATTCATCTCCTTTGCCAGTGCCTCAATCTCTTCCTCTGTATGGGGCAGGAATTCATGAAGCGGCGGGTCAAGAAGCCTTATGGTAACAGGATAGCCGTCCATTACCTTAAATATCTCCTTAAAATCCCCCTTCTGCATAGGCAGAATCTTTGATAGAGCCTTTCTCCTCTCCTTCTCCGTATCGGACAGTATCATCTCCCTTACCGCATCAATCCTCTTTCCCTCAAAAAACATATGCTCTGTGCGGCATAATCCAATCCCCTCAGCACCAAAATCCCTTGCAACCTGTGCATCATGTGAAGTATCAGCATTTGTCCTTACCCTTAATTTTCTTACCTCATCAGCCCATTTCATAAGCTGGGCAAAATTTCCCGAAAGCTCAGGCTGAATCAATTTCACCTTTCCCAGCATTATATTCCCTGTGCTACCATCAAGGGTTATCCACTCCCCCTCTTTAATGATATTACCGTTTACCTTAAACAACCTCTTTCCTTCATCAATATTCACATCCTTGCAGCCTGCTACACAGCACTTACCCATCCCCCTCGCAACTACTGCTGCATGAGATGTCATACCTCCCCTGACTGTCAATATCCCCTGTGCAACATTCATCCCGCCTATATCTTCAGGTGATGTCTCCTGTCTAACCAGTATCACCCTCTCCCCTTTTGAAGACATCACCTGTGCAGCCTCTGCTGTAAATACAACCTTTCCGACACCTGCACCTGGTGAGGCAGGAAGCCCCCTTGCGATTACCTCCACCTTTGCCTTGGGGTCAACTGTGGGATGAAGCAACTGGTCTAACTGTTCTGGTTCAACTCTTAAAATTGCAGTCTTTTTATCTATCAGTCCTTCTTTCACCATCTCAACTGCAATCCTGACTGCCGCTGCAGCAGTCCTCTTGCCTGTTCTTGTCTGAAGCATGTAGAGCTTTCTATCCTGTATTGTAAACTCAATGTCCTGCATGTCTTTATAATGATTTTCAAGTTTCTGATATATCTCTACAAGCGATTTATATACCTCAGGCATCCTCTCCTTTAATTCTTCTATGGATTGGGGTGTCCTTATACCTGCGACAACATCCTCGCCCTGGGCATTCATCAGAAATTCGCCGTAAAATTTTCTCTCTCCTGTTGCAGGGTTTCGGGTAAATGCAACACCTGTCCCGGATGTTTCACCCATATTTCCGAAGACCATTGTCTGGACATTTACAGCAGTCCCCCAATTGTCCGGAATTCCGTAAAGCTTGCGGTAAGTAATAGCCCTCTGATTATTCCATGATTCAAATACTGCATTTACCGCCATCCTGAGCTGTTCCTTCGGCTCCTCAGGAAAATCTTTCCCTGTCTCCTTTTTTACAACTGCCTTATATTTTTCAACGAGCAGTTTTAATGCCTCCACATTTAAATCTGTATCAAGCTCGGCATTATATTTCTTTTTTACCTCATCCATAATCTCTTCAAACTGGTTTATCTCCACTTCGCTGCCGTTTTCAGTCTTCTTTTTCTTTTTCTTTATGCCAAGCACCACACCACTGAACATACTGATAAAACGCCTGTAGGCATCATAGGCAAACCTCTCATTCTCTGTCATCTCAATGATGCCTTTAAGGGTATTTTTATTTAGACCAAGATTTAACACAGTATCCATCATCCCCGGCATTGATGCCCTTGCCCCAGACCTCACCGATACAAGGAGAGGCTGTGAATTGCTGCCGAACTTTCTCCCCATTATCTCTTCTAATCCTGCAAGATTTTTTTCTACTTCATCCCATAGGCCATCAGGATATTTTTTATTGTTCTTAAAATATTCATTGCATGCCTCTGTAGAAATAGTAAAACCTGGAGGCACAGGTATGCCAAGATTTGTCATCTCTGCAATGTTAGCCCCCTTCCCGCCGAGTAGTGCCTTCATGTCAGCCCGCCCCTCGGCACCTCCGGGACCAAAAAAATATACATACTTCTTTTTCATAAAAAGAACCCCCTGGTTAATTTTTGTATAAAATCAAAACAGCTACACACAAATAGATAAATATTATCATAATATCAAAAACTGTTTCAACCCAAATATCTTTTAAAAAACTGTATTTTTTCTGAATTAAAATTATTGGTTATATTTTATGTTAATAAAGTCAAAATAATGACAATAATATATCCCTTTATGTTATTGACTTAACTTTTAAACCATTTACAAAAATTAATAAAATTCACAATAGTTGCTTATAACTCAATCAGTTGCAACAGATGAAGGTATGATGTATATTATAATTAGGTTTTATGGTATATATCTTGCTTCATAAATAGTAAGGATTGTTCTCTCTTATGAGGATAAAAAAATGAAGCCATATTCACCAAAAATAAATCTTAAAAATATTTTTATAACCCTCACATATCTAACCTTATTATATTTTTTGTTGACCAATGGAAAAGTTTTTGCCCAGACAAAGGATATAAAAAAAGAACCAATGAAGGAGATATACTCCTCAACGAATGACAA
>JACRGN010000094.1 GCA_016234205.1 Nitrospinota bacterium
AGTCTTGCCGACGGATTAAATCTTGAAATCGGGGCTGACTTACTTTACGGAAAGGCTGGGAGCTTTTTTGAAAGTTTTAAAGATAACCAGCGTGTCTTTGCAAAGTTGAAGTACAACTTTTAATTTTCATAGGGGCAGAGTGAAGCTGAATGTAGTGCCTTTGCCCAACTGACTCTCTACCCAGATTTTTCCGTTATGCCCCTGAATAATATGTTTTACAATTGCAAGCCCAAGCCCTGTGCCTCCCAACTCCCTGCTCCTCCCCTTATCAACCCTGTAAAACCTCTCAAATATCCTCGCTATATCTTTCTCAGGAATTCCAATACCTGTATCTTCTATATCCACCTTTAATATATTATCCAGTTTTTTTGCCACTACCTTTACTACACCGTCATTTGTATATTTTATGGCATTATCCACAAGATTAACAACTACCTGCTCAAGTCTTCCTTTATCACCCATAACTTTTGGAATTTCTCCATCAGTTATGTCTATTACAATTTCAATCCCCTTATCCTTTGCCTGTTTTTCACAACCCTGAATAACACCGCTGATAATATTTTTTATATCCAGAGGTTCAAAAGCCATAGGCATCTGGTGTGATTCCAGCTTGGAAAGGGTTAATAGGTCTTCAATAAGTGCGGTCATCCTATTTGCATGGCGGTCAATAATGTTAAGAAATTTTTTTAAGGTTACCTTATCATCAAGTGCCCCATCTAATAATGTCTCTGCATAACCTTTTATACTTGCGAGCGGTGTCCTCAGTTCATGGGAGACATTAGCCACAAAGTCCCTCTTAATCTCTTCCACCTTTTTTTCTTCTGTCACATCCTGAAAAAAGCCGATTATTACCTTTGAATTATCAACTCCTGAATCTGATTCAATGGAAAATGGAACAAGCCTTACCTCTAAAATCTGATTCCCCTTGCCTCTTATTGTAATCTCACAGGATTTATTTGCATCTGAAGTGAAAACCTTATTGATTGACCCGATCAGTGCAGCCTCATTAAGGATATCTGAAAATTTCTTCCCTTCTATACTGCCGACTGTTAAAAATGTTTTTTCAAAGAATGGATTTGAGTAGAGTATCTGTTTATCCCTGTCAATAACCACTACCCCCATCTGCATCTCCCTGACAACCGCCTCCAACAGCTTCACCTTTATTCATCCTCCAAAAATCTGTAACCAAAACCCCTCACCGTCTCTATAAATTTAGCAAACTTTCCAAGCTTCACCCTGAGTCTTCTTATATGGGTATCTATGGTTCTATCCGTAACATAGTAATCAGTCCCCCAGACCCTGTCAAGAAGGTCATTCCGCGATAAAACTTTCCCCCTTGCCTTAGCAAGCTCTATCAGGAGTTTAAATTCTGAAGCTGTTAATTTTATAACCTTTCCATTTACAGTAACGGCAGATTTTTCTATATCTATAAAAATAGCCCCTGCCTTGATACCTTTTATTATGCCCTCCTGTCTGCCCTTCAGCCTTTTCAAAACCGCCTTAACCCTTAATACAAGTTCCCGTGGGCTAAATGGCTTTGTAATATAATCATCCGCCCCCAGTTCAAGGCCGACTATCCTGTCCACTTCCTCCCCCTTTGCAGTGAGCATGATTATAGGTATATGGCTTGTGGTGTTATCTCTCTTTATAACCTTACAGACCTCAGTCCCTTCCATACTTGGAAGCATTATGTCTAAGATAACGAGTTCCGGGCTTTTTTTCTTTGTCAACTCTATTGCCTCAGGGCCATCCTTCGCAGAGATAACCTCAAATCCTGCCTTTTCAAGATTATACTCAAGCAAGGTCAAAATATCTTCTTCATCATCCACAATTAATATTTTTACAGGCATAGAATTACAATAGCGATAAAACAATTATACCAAAAACAATACGATAGTATGCAAAGGCTGAGAAATCATGCCTCGTGATAAATGATAGAAATGCCTTTATGACTACCAAGGCGGTTATAAATGCTACTATAAATCCTGTTGCAAAGACAGGAAAGTCTGA
>JACRGN010000114.1 GCA_016234205.1 Nitrospinota bacterium
TATTGAACTTTACTGTTGTTGTTTTACAACATACCTCTATTTCCCTATATTCAAATTGATATAAATTATAATAAATATTATTGAAAAATCAATTGGTTTTGTAATTTACAAACCAATCTAACTCTTGGCACGGTTAATGCAGTAACCTTAAGTTAGTTTCACATCTGTTTTACTATTTTGTCTTATGGTGCACCCAAAGCGCCATCTAAATTTAGTCTCATCAAGTAATAAGCTGTATAAAAGATACGCATCAAAATTACAAGAAATCAAAACATTAATGTACAGGAGGTTATGAAATGAGGTTAACAAATAGAATTATATATATTTTTCTTATTATTTGTATTGCTTTCGGTTTCGTAACTATCGGCTGTGAAAAAACAATACCTGATACTCCTCCTGTGGGTAGTCTTCAAGAACCCAAACAATCTGCTAAAGAAGCGGCAACAGCGTTTAAAAATCGTTATCCAACTGCGGCTATTAGTTGGAATGCAAAAAATGGGTACATTCAACAAATTACTAATTTCCTAGGTCCGACAACTCTACAAAAAGAACCTGTAGCGGCAGCAAAAGAATTTATCATCGCTAATGCATCGCTCTTTGGTCTAAAGCCCGAACACGACCAGCTTACACTACTCCTCCTTGATGAAGCCAAATCAAAGGATGGTAAGCAGATCAGAAGCCGATTTGTCCGGTTCGGACAACATCGCGAAAAACTTCCTGTATATGAAGGAGAGATCGTTGTGCATCTCACCGCCTCAAACAGACCCTATACGGTAAACAACTCTCTCAAAGTCATTGAACGCATAGAAGGCCAAATGAAGCTCAACTCAGAAGAAGCAATCGTTATAGCTAAAAATATTGTAAAGAAAAAGTTTAAACTTTTTGACGAAGTCAAGGCAGCCCCAATTATCTTTCCTATGCCCGAGTACGGCATCCGCGCTTGGCAGGTGGATGTTGGCCAATGGCGAGTCATAATAAACGCATTAAACGGCGATGCCTTACTTGTTAGGGATATGTCTTATAGTCAAAATGCTCGAGTCTATCAGGAAAATCGTGTAAGAGACGGCGGGAATACAAGCATAGTGCCGATTGGCAACTTAAATGCCTTCGCAACAACTTTAACAGGAACAAGGGTAGCTATTAACAACCTGGCCGGAGCGCTTACGAATTCAGCCAGCCAACAGTTTCAGGATACACCGGGTGATATAAATTTTGACGACCAGATGGTTTACACTCATACGGACTCTATGTTCACATTCTACAATTCATTAGGCATTGCCTTGCCGAATAACGCATTAATAGCCAACACCAATGCTAACTTTTCATGTAACGCTTTTTATACACGGACAAATGATTCTTTCAGCTATGGTGTTGCAGGAAGTGGTTGTGGCAGCAAAGAATGTCAATCTGCCGCTCATTTCGCTGATGTCATCTTTCATGAAACTACACATCGTGTGCTAAATGTTGCTGCCGGTCTAACAGGCAATTCAAACGAGACCGGAGCAATTCATGAGGGCACTTCTGACTACTACTCATCCTCTGTGACTGGCAATTCCTGCCTTGCTGAAGAATTCTTTAACGGCGAAACTTGCTTGCGTAATATAGAGCCAAATAGAAATTATCCATCGGATATGGAAGGTGAATCTCATAATGATGGATTAATTTGGGCGTCAGCTTTATGGGATATCCGAAGCCTCCTGGGGAAAGAAACTGCGGACAGGATTATTCGTGAAGGCATGCGAGGGCTGCCTGCTAATGCCACGTTTTCGGATTATGCAGGAAACATCATTACACAAGGTACGGCTTACTACCTGAATCTTCTTGGAGACAATGCATGGGAAAATTTTTTCAGACTGTTGCATATTGCAGCTGTCATAGAAGGTTCTAAACAGACTTTCTGCAATCACGGCATTGCTGCACCATATGGCAGCTTCGTTGAAAGAACAATCACAACGCCTGGCAGCGGCAATACTTTGGATGTTACCATTACAGTTCCCTCAGGAGAAATTATTGATACAGGTCGGGGGTGTAAAGGAGGTTACGATATAACATCAATAAATGGCAACGAATGGGACGATTTGAAGGAATTCAACAAAAGAAAGAACGAGCTTGAGATTTATGAAGAAACCTTGAGTAACAATTCATTGAGGATACGCATGAGAGCTCCCGGCGGCTGTGGCAGTGTACCACAGGCAACGCTAAGATACATCGTCTATCATAAAAGACCGTAATTATTGGCTTTGAATGTATAAAAATTTTCAAAAAAAAATGTGGAGCAGGAGAAACAATATAACATGTTCCCTTATATAACGATATCTAAAATAACATTAGGTTTTATAACAATCAGTGTATTTAACCTGCTGGTTATTCTCGCAGTTTGCATTGGGTTTTTGATTGTCTGGGTTAGGTCCTCACACCTTGGCTTTAACAAAAGGACTAAAATCTGGCTGATAAGCAGTTTTATTTTCGTAGGATTCATTGTTTCCCATATATTTGAGATTGTTTTCTACAATCCAAAAGTCTTACAACGCAACCCAGTAGATCTGTTGCGGTTCTGGGGCGCCATGTCTTCATATGGTGGAATAATGGGGGGGTTATTGTATGTAATCATTATAATGAAATATCTTAGATTGCATAGAAATATACAACTGGGCTTCATAGACTGCATTGCCTTCGCCTTCCCTTTTGCATGGGTATTTGGACGCTTAGGTTGTGCATTGGCGCACGATCATGTTGGAATTAATACAGACCACTGGCTGGCTGTTCAGTTTCCTGGGGGTTCGCGATTGGACTTAGGGCTCATAGAGTTTTTATATACCCTCCTAATAGCAATACTATTTGTATTTCTTAATTTTTATCGGTGGCCACCTGGATTCTTTATCTCATCATTTTGCATTTTATATGGTCCAGCTCGTTTTATTATGGACAATTTCCGAACAGGCGACCCGCGTTATCTTGGTTGGACCCCTGGCCAGTATGGTTCCATAGTTATAACTTTTATTGGAGCTTATTTAATAATATCCATTATCCGCCAGCAAGGCTATAAAAAAATATATTTAGAACAAAGTAATTTGAAGAAAGAAGTGTAAAAAGGGAAGAATGCAGCAGCTCACCTGTTGCCATTTTTTTCTGGGAAAGGTCAAGGGCACACTCGTGGAAGGAGGTGGTGATATAGGGGTTAAAACTGATTGCTATAGGGAAATATCTTCCAAAACCTAAAAGAGTTCTGTTAATATTTAAAAAATTAGTTAGTTAATGCTAAGATGTTTAAGACATGAATCTAAGAATGTTGAAAGATTTAATGTAATAGCTTTAAAGGAAGTTATAAAATGTAGATTATAGCTCTTTCTGTGATTAAAGGTAGAAAGAGTCAAACAATGGTAAAGGAGGTAATTAGCTATGACTAAAATTCACAAAATAATATTAATTGCCTGTAGCATATATTTTTCAAGCACATTGTCTTCTTGTACAACAGTAAAAACAGTAGCAGGCACTGGTGTAGCAGGATGTGTAGATGGTGCGGGGTTAGCATCTACGTTTAATGACCCGTCTGGTGTAGTTACTGACCCGTGGCAGAATATTTATGTTGCAGATTCTGGGTGCAACAAAATAAGACAGGTAGTACATGGCCCTAATAATGTCACATCATATGCAGGCACAGGGACTGCCGGTTGTGCTGATGGCAACGTCTTAACTACAGCTACATTCAGATCCCCTGTGGATGTTGCCAGAGACACTGCTGGCAATTATTATGTTGCCGACCAGCAGAACCACGTTATTCGGAAAATAGACCAGGGCAGTGGTATAGTGACCACCGTGGCAGGACAGTGTGGTCAGGCCCTTCTCCCTCCCCAGGAATGTCAGGAAGGAGTAAAACCGTGTTTAGTAAAGACGAAGGTTCCGGATGTAGTCTCTGTTAAAGTGGCACTTTTTAGTAGCCCTTCCGGTGTTGCTGTGGATAATGTTGGTAATATTTACGTGGCTGATTATGGGACATGCAGTGTAAGGAAGATTGATACAAAAGGTGTTGTTACTACCGTAGGCAAGAAGGACGGTGAAAAGGTGCCTGCGTATGCTACATGTTGTGGTCAGTGCACCGGTCCCTTTAGTTACCCAACTGGAATTGATGTAGATGCAGCAGGGAATATATATGTCGTTGAGTATTGGGGTCACAAAATCAGCAAGATTGCTGCAGCTACAGAGAACATTACCGTGTTAGCTGGTAGTAATTGGGGCTATAAAGATGGGCCAGGGAATCAAGCAGCCTTTATGCATCCCTATCATTTAGTGCTTGATCAAGCAACCGGTGATATCTATGTGGCTGACCTTGGCAACAACCGTATCCGTAAAATAGCTAACGATGCAGCCCATACTGTTTCAACCCTTGCTGGTGATGGTGTACTTGGTTTCAAAGACTGCACATCGATTGGCAGCAGCGTAAAGTGTGCAGAGTTTAACCATCCGAGAGGAATAGAATTTGTCAAGAAGCTATTGCTGTATATAGGCGATACAGGGAATAATCGTATTCGTGAAATAGACCCATAGAAAAAACTAAATAATAGACATCAAGCAACACGGTTGCTTAACAACGGATTGGCGTCGTGGCCTTTCGCGAAGTCGGCAGGCTCTGTTTTTCTATGATAAAAGGAAGTAGCCTGCCGACTTCGCCAATCCAAAATGTTATTTACTCGTTGCAGGCAAAATACTTATGGAAAAATAAAACCGCTCACATTAAATTACTATAAAGGAGGAAAACAAATGAAGTGAGCAACCATATGCCTGAAAAACCTAAAAGCCTTTCTGAAATAGATTTTAGACCAAGGGGTGGGGTTTTCCCTTCCCCTTCTGACTGGAGGGACCAGTTTATCTACCATCTTCTTGTTGATAGGTTTGACAGTGGTGAGCCAGATATTCCGCCTTATAATCCCAATACAACCCATGTTGGAAGGGTTGATTCAGAAGGTGA
>JACRGN010000102.1 GCA_016234205.1 Nitrospinota bacterium
CCTTTCAATTTATGGATTTTTTATTTATGAGATTGCTTCGCCTTCGGCTCGCAATGACAAACAAGGCAATGGTGTCATTGCAAAGAGCAAAGCGACGAAGCAATCTATGTTCATTTTCTATATTTATGTCGGCATGGCTGGGGCAGCATTAACCAAAGGACCAATTGGATTGATATTCCCCTCTCTAATAATATTTACCTTTATAATCTTAAGAAGAGATTGGAATACAATTCGTAACTTAAAGCCATTTTATGGTCTATTGCTTTTAATGTTATTGATTACTCCATGGTATATCTACATGACCCAGCGATATGGTTTTGGATTTCTTGAAAAAAATATCATCCATGAGAACTTTAAAAAATTTCTTGTTACGGGGGTATATGAACCAAATCCCGGTGGTCATTTTTTTCTTGCTCACACATTTCTCTGGTATTTCTTCCCTTGGTGGATATTATGGTTTTGTCAGCAATACAGATGGATATTAAATCGCAGGCTAAAGCCTGCGGCTACCAAAGAAAGGGATATAATTATATATCTTCTCCTCTGGTTTTATATCCCTCTTATATTTTTCTCCTTATCCAAGTACAGCCTTCCAAATTATCTCGGACTAATAATACCTGCAGCGTCTTTAGGTGCGGGGCTTTACATTGATTCCAACCTCCCCTCTCCCCTCCTTCGCAAGGAGGGGATGAAGGGGTGGTCTTCCTCTATAGTAGTTGAATATATATTCTCACTATCTTCCATCCCTCTTTTAATCATAATTCTTGTATCAGCCTTTTCCTTTTTCAAAGAATCTTTAAATATAACTGTATATCTTCTTATCGCAGGGGCTATTGCATCTGTAAGCTTAATTTTAATATCAGTTATATATAATAAATTTTTATTGGCAAAGAGCATAATGGTTATTCTTATTATGATAATCCAGCTTTTTATATCAGCAGGTATTCAGCCAATCCTTGATACATACAAACCTGCAAAACCTATATCTGAGGCAATAAAGAAGGTCAGCGGCAAGGAGTTTGAAATTGGTTTTTATAAAACCCGCCTATTTCAATCGCTTGTTTTCTATACAGGCAAAAAAATAAATGGGATAGGCTCTGAAGATTCCATGTTACAATTTATCAATTCTCCTAAAGAAAGATTTGTTATTACTGAAGAAAATGAATATAATCTACTGCCGCAGGATTATAGAAATGAGATGGTAGTTCTTGGCAGGTTCCCATATTTTCCGATATCAAGAATAAGTTATAGCTTTCTTAATCCTAAAACGAGAGAAGAAGTGATAAAATACATTGTCTTAATAGGTAAGAAACAGTATGCGTAATTTGATTAAATGAAAACAACAGTTGAACAAAAAGAGATAAATAAGATTGTCCATGCAGACCATCATGACCCTTTTAATGTTCTGGGTATTCATCATGTTCATGTAAACGGGGAAAAAGGGGTTAGCATCAGGACATTTCTGCCTGAGGCAGTTAAGGTATCCGCTGTTGATTCTAAAGCCTGTAGTGAGCGAAGCGAATCTAATGAGCATAATATTTATCCCCTCTCCCGTATCCATCCAGAGGGGTTCTTTGAGACATTTATCAAAGATAGGGAGATATTTAATTACTATTTTTCAGTAAAATATAGTGACGGAAGCACCTTGAAGTTTTACGACCCCTATTCATTCCTTCCAATAATTAGCGACCTTGACAGACACTTATTTAATGAAGGGAATCATCTTCGGATTTATGAAAAACTCGGCACCCATATAATGGATTTGGACGGCATTAAAGGTGTCCATTTTGCAGTCTGGGCACCAAATGCAAAGAGGGTAAGTGTAATCGGGGATTTCAATAAATGGGATGGACGAAGACACCCGATGAGGATATTGGGAGCTTCAGGAATATGGGAGCTTTTTATACCGGGACTAAAGGAAGGGGATATTTATAAATTTGAAATAAAAACCCATCATAACCACCTTCTCATAAAGTCTGACCCTTATGCCTTCTATTCTGAGGCAAGGCCAAAAACTGCATCTGTAGTCTGGGATATAAATAAATATAAATGGAATGATAGTGAGTGGGTAGAAAACCGCGATAAAACCACTCCGCTCGACAAGCCTCTATCAATTTATGAATTGCATTTAGGCTCATGGGCAAGAAAGACTGAGGAAGGTAATAGATTTCTGACATACAGAGAGATTGCCCATCTCCTGATTGACTATGTAAAAGATATGGGATATACGCATATCGAGCTTATGCCGGTTATGGAGCATCCATTTGATGCATCGTGGGGCTATCAGGTAACAGGATATTTTGCCCCCACAAGCAGATTCGGCACACCCGAAGACTTCATGTATTTTGTGGATTACTGTCATCAGAACAATATCGGAGTTATCGTTGATTGGGTTCCTGCCCATTTTCCAAGGGACGGACACAGCCTGATTCAATTCGATGGGACTTCCCTCTATGAGCATGAAGACCCTAAAAAAGGTGCACATCCTGATTGGGGGACACTCATTTTTAATTACGGTCGGCATGAGGTGAGAAATTTTCTCACATCCAATGTCCTTTTCTGGTGCAAAAAATATCATTTAGACGGTCTCAGGGTGGATGCAGTGGCATCCGTGCTCTATCTTGATTATAGCAAAAGGCATGGTGAATGGATTCCGAATACCTATGGCGGAAGGGAAAATCTTGAGGCAATAGATTTTATAAAAAAGATGAATGAGGTTATTCATGCTGAGTTTCCCGGAATCATGACTATTGCAGAGGAGTCCACATCATGGGGAGGCGTCTCACGCCCTACATATTTAGGTGGCCTCGGATTTACATTCAAATGGAATATGGGATGGATGCACGATATACTTGAGTTCTTCAGTAAAGACCCCATCCACAGGAAGTATCATCATAATAATCTCACCTTTGCAATGCTATATGCATTCCACGAAAATTTCATACTTGTCCTCTCCCATGATGAGGTAGTTCATGGAAAGGCTTCACTGCTGAGTAAAATGCCGGGTGACTTCTGGCAGAAGTTTGCCAATTTACGGCTTCTCTTAAGTTATATGTATGCCCAGCCCGGCAAGAAGCTCCTCTTTATGGGTGGAGACATCGGGCAGTGGCACGAGTGGAATCATAACCAGAGCCTTGACTGGCATCTCCTCCAATACGAACCTCATTCAAAATTACAGAGTTTTATAAAAGACTTAAACCGCCTATACAGGTCAGAGCCAGCAATGTGGGAGGTTGACTTTGAATATACAGGTTTCGAGTGGATTGACTTTCATGACTGGGAGAGGAGTGTTGTATCCTTTATAAGGAAGGGTAAAGACCCTGATAATCATCTTGTATTCGTTTTCAATTTCACCCCTACCCCCAGATATAACTACAAAATCGGTGTCCCCTCACACTGTTTTTATAAAGAAGTATTGAACAGCGATTCTGATGTTTATTACGGCAGTAATCTCGGCAACCAAGGTGGAAAATGGTCAGATCATGTTTCATGGCAGGGGAAACCCTGCTCTTTAAACATTACACTCCCGCCTTTGAGTGCTGTAGTTTTTAAACCTGAACGACAAAGACCTGATTAGCCACAGACTTTCACTGACAAAAAATACTTTTAAAAACAATAAGGAGAAAGGGAGAAGATGGAGAAATGGAGAAAGAAAAAATTATTTTAAAAACATTTCACCCTTTCCCCGATTTCCCCATTTCTTCTTAATCTTCGGGGCACCCATAGAATGGGTCGTGTTTTTTAGTCTGTGTAAATCTGTGGCAAATTTTTATAATTTCCTATATCAGAAATTAAATGTTACCTGAACGCCGAGGGGATTTTCATTGGGATTTGCAAGCCATGTTGTTGTCATAGAGAGGAAATCATACCAGAAGTGGGCGGCGATAGCCTTACTTAA
>JACRGN010000109.1 GCA_016234205.1 Nitrospinota bacterium
AATCTCTGATTACACAGATAAAAGATTAGATTACACAGATTAAAACTCCTTGAAATATCTGTGTAATCATTTTTTCTAATCTGTGTAATCAAGGCTGTTGATGACTTTTTCAACAGCCTGATAGAGAATCTTGATGGTGGAATATGGTTAAGCAGCAGATAGCAAAAATGGAAAAGGCTAAAAAGGAGTTGGAAGATATATTTGATGCCATTCCCAACCCTTTATTAATACATGGGGAAAATTTCGCGATAGTCAGGGCAAATAAGGCATATCAGAAGATGACTGGTATGCCGTTTGAGAAGATGATAGGGAAGCCCTATTACGAGGTCTTTCCAAAGATGGAAAAACCATTCAAGATATGCATCAAGGAACAGGAACTTCTGGAAAAGGAAGAAGCTGAGGAGGAAGTTTTCCTGCCTGATATAAATAAAAACTACACGGTGCGGTTATCTCCGGTATGGGATGTAGATTATAAATACCGCCGTTACCTCCACATCCTTGAGGATGTAACAGAAACAAAAAAGGCAGAAGAGAAGGTAAAGAGGGAGGCTGCGATAAACAGGGCGCTCCTTAAGGTAGCTGAAGTCCTGAGCACGACATTTGAGAGGGATGAGATATTCAGAAAGGTTATAGAGATAGTCCCGACAGTTATAAATGCAGATAGGTATATAGCCTTTCTCTATGACAGAAAAACGGGTGCATTTGTTCCAGTCCACAGCCATGGGATACCAAAGGATTTGAAACCACATTTGGGGCAGCTAAGGCTAACACGGGGGATGCCGATAGTAGATAAGATGCTAAAAGGTGAGACAGTGATTATCGAAGATGCCTGTAAAAACTCATTATTCCCGAGGAAGATAGCCGAGGAATTCAGGCATAAATCCGTTATGGCTGTGCCGATAATAAGCAAACAGGCTGCTGGAATGATAGAGATAGACAGGATAGATATAAATGATCCTTTTGGAGATAGAGAGAAGGCCATTGTAAAAGGGATTGCATCCCAGATGTCAATAGCCCTTGAGAATGCTGCACTCTTCGAAGAGAGCATGGGAAAGACGATAGACCTCAGCAGAAGGATAGAGATGATATCTGTTATGCACGAGATAGATCGCTCAATCCTCTCAACATTGGAGCCACAGGAGATACTTGAAAAGGCGGCAACGATGATTAGCAGACTTATACCATGCGACGGGGTCACTGTTGCGATGGTTGACAGGGAAAAGAAGGGATTTGTTTATGTAACAGGATGGGGAATTAACCTGCCAGAAGGGATACTTGCCCCCTTTAATAGCGCTGCCGCAACAGAGGGGATAAAGGCAAGGAGGACAGAGCTTATCCAGGATTTAAGTCAGGCAGAGAAACTTCTTCCTGTAGAGGAACATTTTCTTAAGGAGGGCTTTTACTCTTATGTAGGGATTCCAATCATAGTTAAGGATGAGACAATAGGGGTATTAAGTATAGGTGCAAAAAAGCGCGCGGCATTTACTCATGAGAACATCTCGACCCTTGAGAAACTTGCCTCACAGATAGCAGTAGCGATGGAGAATGCAAGGCTATTGGCAGACATGAAGGATCTATTTATCGGGACAATAAAGAGTCTTGCTCAGGCGATAGATGCGAAAAGCCCATGGACAAAAGGACACTCAGACAGGGTTACTGAATATGCTTTGCAGATGGGAAAGGAGATGGGGTTACAGGATAAAGAATTAGAGGATTTGAGGATTGCTGGATTGCTTCACGATATAGGGAAGATAGGGACACACGATACTATTCTCGATAAACCCGGGAAACTGGCCAGCGCTGAATACGAGATTGTAAAGAAACACCCTGCAAGGGCTTCAGAACTGCTTTTATCTATAAACCAGTTAAGTCATATAATAACGTGGATAAGGGGGCACCATGAAAGGCTTGACGGCACAGGTTATCCGGATGGTCTCAAGGGAGATGAGATACCACTTCAGGCAAAGATACTCGCTGTGGCAGATGCATTTGATGCTATGACAGCAGAGAGACCCTATCGTGCGACACCTGGCAG
>JACRGN010000110.1 GCA_016234205.1 Nitrospinota bacterium
AATAACAGTTCCAACCTTTGTATGACTACCTTTCAGTATTTCAGCAGCCTTTCTGACATGGCAAGGCGGGATACATACAGATGCAAATGGATATTTCTGTGCCTCACGGACAAGAGCCTCTATATCTTTTGCTGTAATCTGTGGTTTGAGTAAAGTTAAATCTATATATCCTGCAAGTTCGCTTGCTGTTATCATGTTAAAGTATTCTTATCTAATGTAAATAATGTTGGTAGTTGTAAACATAAAAGATATTTACATATTATATACTCATAAGTATAATACCCCAAAGTAATTTAATGTATAGGAATTTCACGACCCAAACTTCGTTTGGGTGCCCCGGAGATTGCTTTGGCTTTGCCTCGCAATGACAAAAGCGAAGGGTGGCTCGCACTGACAAACAAAGTAGAGGTGTCATTGCGAGGGGCGAAGCTCCGAAGCAATCTAATTAATTACGTTCCATGGGCTTTAACGAAACAAATATTGATTTGTTAAAACAAGGATTATTAAACATAGCACGCATGGGAGATGTGAAAGAAGAAGTATCATCAATACATGGTGTAAAATATGTTATAGATGGGTTGCTTCAAACACCGCGTGGCGAGGAAGTCAAGGTTCGGACAATCTGGATTATTGATAAGGGACAAACCCGCCCGCGTTTTATAACAACATATCCAATTTAAAAGGAGGAGTGAGTTATGATTAGAGAGTTAGATTCAGTGGTTCTTGTTCATAATATTGAAGAATACGGACTAAAGGAAGGAGATATAGGCACAGTTGTGCATTGCTACAGCGACGGCGAGGCTTATGAGGTTGAATTTGTATCAGCCGATGGACGAACGATTGCTGTGATTACACTGACTCATGCTGATATTAGATTAATGGATAGTAAAGAGATATTGCATGTCCGCTCACTACAAGTTGCATAGGGTAAAGGTATGTTTCTCAAAAACTACCAGATAAAAGTTGTCGGCGAATTAAAGAGGTTCTTCCAGACTGCGCGGGAAACCAGAGAAGCCATTGAAACTGCAAGGAAATCCCTGCCTGAAAATATGAGGCATTCGCTAAACTGGGTTCAGACTGCTTTTGCGACTTTACACAAACCATACAACGACACCTCAATTAACGGTTTCGGCAATTATTATCCGAGAGTCTGTATCAAAGTCCCGACAGGCGGCGGCAAAACTCTTCTTGCAGTAGAGGCAATCAGGGAATATAAAAACCTTTTTGCTCAAAAACGCACAGGGCTTGTAGTCTGGATTGTGCCGAGCGAGACCATATATTCTCAAAAGTTCAAAAACTAAGAGACAAGGGCAATTATCTCAGGCAATTGCTTGACCAGTGCAGCGGAGGCAATACCCTCATTCTTGAGAAGGGACAAAGGCTCACTACACAGGACATTGAAGAAAACCTTGTTGTTCTGTTTGTGATGATTCAGTCCATTAGACGTAAGAATGCAAAAGAGGCATTGAAGGTATTTCAGGACAGCGGCGGGCATGAGAGTTTCTTTCCGCCAGACTCAAGATACGACCTTCACAAGCAAATAATGGAGCAGGTGCCGAATCTGGATGTTATTTCAGACGCAGATTCCTCATTTCCTCAAATCCGCACAAGTCTTGGCAATGCTATACGCATGTCAAAATCATTCATTATTATTGATGAGATTCACAAGGTGTTTTCGGAACAGGCGCGGCAAACAATTGACAACCTTAATCCAGAAATGGTGCTTGGACTTTCAGCTACGCCAAAAGAAGAAATGAATATTCTTGTGAAGGTAACAGGCTTGGAATTAAAAGATGAAGAGATGGTCAAACTTGATATGCATATCTTCCCGCCGTCCGGTAGCGACTGGAAGCCGATGCTTAATGAGATAAAATCACACAGGGAGAGGCTTGAGAAGAAGGCAAGGAATTTGAAGCAGGATAGGGGCATATTCCGCCCGATTACATTGATACAGGTGGAGGCTACTGGACACGACCAGAGAGGAAAGAAAAGAGTGCATAGCCTTGATGTAAAAGCTGTATCAACCCTGATGAAATTGCAATAAAGACCAGCGCACAGAATGATATTGAAAATGTTGACCTTTTTTCAGGCGATTGCCCTGTTAGATACATCATTACAAAAGAGGCGCTGAAGGAAGGCTGGGATTGCTCATTTGCCTATTTGCTTGGGATTATTCCGAATGTAGGCTCCAACACAGGCATGACGCAGTTGGTCGGCAGAATATTGAGACAGCACAACGTAAAAAAGACTGGCATTAAAGAAATGGATGAAAGTTATGTATATTATGTGAAAGGCAATACAAGGGAAATGCTTGAGAGGGTTTCAGCAGGCTTCAAAAATGAAGGGCTTGAAGACCTCATAGGCAAGGTAAGACTGGGTGATGACAAAGGCAGCAAAACAAAAAAAGTGAGAATCAAGAAAGAGTATGCCGATAAATATGCCAATATATTCTATCTTCCTGTATGGATGATGTTGAAAAACGGAAAAGAAAAAAGACGATTTAATTATGCGCAGAATATAAAGGCTTGTCTTGATTTTTCTCAACTCTCCCTGACAGATGAATTTCTGAAATCTTTGGAGGCTTCCTTAAGCAATGAGAACAGGGAAAGAACAGCCTTTGCCATAACATTGGATGACAAAAGCAAGGTTATTCATAAGACTGAAACAGCAACCGTTGACGCTGAAAAAGGCATTAATCAAGGCTATGTAACAAGACGATTTTCTGAGATTGTTGAAAATCCTTTTCTTGCCAAGAAACTGACAGACAATTATCTGCGGGCACTTGAAGATAGAATTGGAAATGAAAAGTTGCAAAAACATTTTGGTTTTATAACAGCCGAGATTGTCAAATGCCTTGACAATGAGAAGAAAAGACAGGAAGAGCAAATCTTTCTTAGCTATCTGAACAACAATAAACTGATGCTTACAATTACAAATAACGAAGCATTGGGATATAAAATCCTTGAGGCTGATGATATAACAGTTTCAAGACTGCCCAACACATACAGCAACTACTTGTTTGAGGATGTAGAGGTTGAAACAATGAACAGGCTTGAACAAAAAGTGGAGCAGATTCTTGATAATCAGGAAAAGATATTGTGGTGGTTCAGGAATAAAGCGAGCAAGAAACGGTATGCGATTCAGGGATGGAAGGAATATAAGATACACCCTGATTTTATTGCAGCAAAGAGAAAGGGGAAAGATGAATTTGAAATCCTTTATATTATTGAAAGCAAAGGAGAGCATCTTGTGGGCAATCCAGACACTCAATATAAAAAATCAATTCTTGAATTAATGACAAGACAGAGGAAGGCGGGGAAAATATACGCTGAGCAGACCGAGCTTCCTTTTGGAAAGGTCAATGAAGCTGTAGAACTTTATCTTGTTGAAGAAGGGAAAGAGGAGGCAGAGTTGAGGAGGCTGATGAAGTAGATGAAAATTCAAAAATCCAAGACGCCTTTATATCTTTCACAGCAACCATTCATCACCATCGTTGACCAAATCTTCGCTACCAGGCAACAACCCCCTTCGTCCCTCTTTATTAAGGGGGATTTAAAAGATGCCGACACCTCCGTCCTTGAGAGCGGCAGATTGACGAAATAGTCTATAAACTTTATAAATTAACCCCTGATGAGATTGTAATTATGGATGGGAAAGGTTAGTAATGCAGATTAAATATTCAAGGCACATTGAGGCAAGGATTGTCATGAGAAAGATTGAATACAACCTGCCTAAAAGAATTTATGAAAATGCAGAGGAACGGTTCGTTGATACTGAGACATGGCATACAATAGCTGTCAAGAAGGCAGTATTATATGGAGGAAAATATAATGGAAGATTTTAATGTCTTTTACGATGAAGAAGAGGACATCCTTTATCTTGCAAAAGAGGGTGAAGAAGCAGAGGTTGTAGAAATATCTCCTGGCGTAAATATGGAACTTGACAGCAAAGGCAACCTTATAGGCGTTGAACTCTTCAAAGCCTCTCGTATGTTTAAAAATGTTCTTAAATCAATGGAGAAGAAACTTCAGGTTGCGTAATTGTCTGAAACCACCCTTTGCTGCCAAAAATAAAGACCCCATCGCTGACATCTTTGCCAAAGAGTTTGATAGACTATATTTGTAGTTGTTAGGCACACAGAAACAGAAGGATTTCTATAATAGAAGGCAGGATAATCAGGGATCAATGTGCCTCGTTCCAGTTTTTTCCTGTATGTATTTCAGCCACAATTGGGACTAATAGATTCATTACATTTTCCATTTCTTCTTTTACAAGTTGTTTAATTGATTCAATTTCATCCTCTAACACTTCAAAGACAAGCTCGTCATGAACCTGAATAATCATCTTCGTTCTTCGTCTTTCGCTTTTAAACCTTCTGTGAATATTTATCATAGCAACCTTTATCATATCAGCGGCAGAGCCTTGAATAGGTGTATTTATGGCAGTCCTTTCTGCAAATTCCTTTACCTGCCTGTTTTTACTCTTTAAATCAGGAAGATACCTGCGTCTCTGGAGGAGTGTCGTTACATAACCCTTCTCGTAAGCCTCTTTCAAAGTTTTATCTATGAAATCTTTTACACCTTTATGTCTGTTGAAATAATTATCAATATATTCCTTTGCCTTATCCTTTGAAATGCCCAAATCCCTTGATAGTCCAAATGGGCTTATTCCATAAATAATACCGAAATTGACCGCCTTTGCCATCCTCCTCATCTCAGCCGTCACCATCCCAGGCAGGACACCAAAGACCTCGCAGGCAGTCCGTTCATGTATATCTTCATCTTTTTTAAATGCATCAATCAGGACATCATCCTGAGATACATGAGCCAGTATCCTTAATTCAATCTGGGAATAATCGGCAGATAAAATCAAAGCCCCGCTCTCCGCAATAAATCCCTTTCTTATCTCCCTTCCAAGCTCTGTCCTTATGGGTATATTCTGTAAATTCGGGTCTGAGCTTGAGAGTCTGCCGGTAGCTGTAACAGTTTGGTTGAATGATGTATGTATCCTATCTGTCTTATGATTTACCATATCTATAAGGGCATCCACATAGGTGGATTTTAATTTTGAAAGCTGGCGGTATTCTAAAATTATAGCAGGCAAATCGTGCTGGGTTGATAGCTGCTGTAACACCTCCACATCTGTTGATAATCCTGTCTTTGTCCTTTTTGCAGGTTTAAGTTTTAGTTTTTCAAATAATATCTCCTGCAACTGTTTTGGTGAATTTATATTGAATTCAATTCCTGCAATGAAATATATCCTCTCTGTCAATCTATTCAGTTCCCGATCAAGCCTCTTTGACATATCCATCAAAAATGGCAAATCTATCTGGACACCATTTCTTTCCATATCAGAAAGAACTTCTATCAAAGGAATTTCAACCTTATGAAACAGCTCAATAAGTCCATCCTCTTTTAAAATAGGCTCAAGTTTCTCTTTTGATTGATATGCAGTATCTGCATCTTCACATGAGCGGTTCATTGCCTCCTCAATTTTTAAAAGACTAAAATCCTTGATAGCAGATGAGGCTTTTTCTCCACTCTCTGTAATCTGATTTCTGCCACCTGAAGGATTTATCAGATATGATGCTATTGCTGAATCAAAGTCTATACCTCTTAAGCCAATCTCTTCATTTGCCAGAATTATTGTTTCATATTTTATATTCAGCCCGTATTTTTTAATATTTTCATTTTCCAATATAGGCTTTAACCTTTCTATTACATATTTTTTATCTATTTGACCAATGGGTATATAAAATGCTTTATAAGATTTCAATGCAATGGAGATGCCGACAATATCAGCCCTCATAGGCTCCTGATTTGTTGCAGCAATATCAAGGGCAATTGCATTAGATGATGCAATATCGTCTAAGAGTTTATTAAAATCCCCTTCTTCAGTAATGATTCTGTATTCTCTCTTTGATTTATCTTTATTTGATGAAATCTCTTTTAAGAGGGTAAAAAATTCCAATTCATTTAAGAGATTAGTCAGTTCATCGTCATTAACATCTTTTAATATCAGGTCTTCTACAGGAGTATTTAATTCTACATTTTTATTAATGACACCGAGCCTTCTGCTTAAGAGTGCCTGCTCAGTATGTTCTTTAAGTTTTTCCCTTATAGAAGGTTTACCCACCTTTTCAATATTATTCAGGAGATTATCAATGTTTCCAAACTCTTTTATAAGTGCAACAGCTGTCTTCTCACCGATGCCGGGGACTCCGGGGATATTATCCGATGCATCACCCATAAGCCCTATGACCTCAACTACCTTATCAGGACTAACACCGAATTTTTCTATAACCTCCTTCTCCCCATAAGTTTTATTTTTAAGTGTATCCAGCATCCTTATAGTCGGTGTTATAAGCTGGAGCATATCTTTATCACCGCTTACAATTGTTACATCAAATCCCCTGGATGAAGCCTCTCTGACAGCACTGCCTATAAGGTCATCCGCCTCATACCCCTCATTTTGCAGGTGAGGGATATTAAATGCTTCCACTAATCTTTGAATATATGGAATCTGCGGCACAAGTTCATCAGGCATCTCAGGTCTATGGGCTTTATACTCGGCATACTCTTTATGCCTGAATGTCTTCCCTTTGGAGTCAAATGCAATGGCAAGGTAGTCAGGCTTTTCATCTCTTATAATCTTTAAAAGCATCCGCGTAAAGCCGTATATTGCATTTGTAGGCAGTCCCTTTGAATTTGTTAGATGAGGGATTGCATAGAATGCCCTATAGATATAGGATGAGCCGTCTATTATGTAAAGCCTTGGTTTTTTCTGCATAGGTTGGTTGGATTTGGTGAGGTCTTATCCCCTCTCCCTCCCCATGTCGGGGAGGGGAGGGCAGTAGATTATTTGCCAATATGTCTCTTTAATACCTCTGAATTCTGAATCTTCTCATTCTTTGGGGCAAGCTTTGCTGCCATTTTGAAGTGTTCAGTAGCCTCTCCATGTTTATCAAGATTCTCCATGCAGAGTGCAAGATTATAATGTGCCTCGGCAAAATTGGGGTCTGCCTTTACAGCCTCTTTAAAATGTTTAGCGGCGACTTCCCAGTGTCCCTCTTTAAAATGTGTTATCCCATCCACATTATGATGGCATGATGCCTCTTTTACATCCTTTGGACAGCTAAGTGCCTCATAACTCCCTGCAGAGGCATACACAGGGACTAAAATCAGGGAAAGAATGAACAAAGATAAAACTATAACTTTACCCATATCTATCACCTCCTCTCTTGAGGATGATATTAATAAAGGAGGTTTTAAATGTCAATAAAATATTATTAAGCAGATATATATGGTTTTACAGGTTGAAGTAGGAAATTATAAAAAATTTGCCACAGAGTTCACAGAGAACACAGAGGAAAACAATAAGGAGAAATGGGGAAAGAAAGAGAAAGTGGGGAATGATAG
>JACRGN010000107.1 GCA_016234205.1 Nitrospinota bacterium
GGTTTATCAATAAAATAGGAATTATATTAACATGTCTGCTTTATAAAAGAGAAGTTAAAACAAAACTTTTTTATTTTCTTGGTAGCCGCCTCAAGTGGCGCCCTTCCAGTATAATATTGAGCCGGGTCATAACCAAATATAGAAAGTATTGCTACATCAGAACCGGATGCAAAACCAGGAGGAATAGTTCTTATCCTTCCTACTTCGCCTTCAGATGCAACTTTATCCATATTAGGAGTAAATGCCTTCTGGAGACATGTTTTATATCCAAGTTTTTTTATTGGTCTGTCTGCCATCCCATCACCAATGAGAATAATGTATTTCACTCTAAAATACTCCTCAAACTGTCATGCTGAATTTATTTCAGCATCTCTTGAGACCCTGAAACAAGTTCAGGGTGACATTTTCTTTACCATTTGTGCTTTGTTGGTATAAGGGTTTATCAATAAAATAGGAATTATATTAACATGTCTGCTTTATAAAAGAGAAGTTAAAACAAAACTTTTTTATTTTCTAAAAAAGGTGAAAAGTCATTAAAATCGTCACGGAATTTTTACTATAAATTTTATCATGTAATACCAAAATGATAATGTCCTAAATAACCAAAATAGAAATGTCCTAATTTGGAAGTGCTATACTGCCTCTTTTTTGATAAGGAGGCAAGATGGCAAGAAAGGACATTATCATGTTGACTCCGAAGGAGTTAAAGAGACTGCACGTAGTTAAGAAAGTATTTGAAGGAGTAATAAAGCAAGTAGAAGCATCTGAGTTGCTTTCATTAAGTGATCGTCAGATAAGGAGGCTGATAAACAGAGTAAAGATAGAAGGAGACATAGGGATAGCCCATAAATCCAGGGGCAAGCCATCTGGCAGGAAGTTGCCCAAGAATATAAGGGACAAGGTAATAACACTGTACCGGGAAAGATTTGAAGGATTTGGGCCTACACTTGCGGCAGAGAAGCTGCAAGAACTGGAAGGTATTCGTATAAGCGATGAAACGTTGCAGCTGTGGCTTATAGAGGAAGGGGATTGGAAGAAAGTCAGGAAGGGAAGGAAACACCGTCAGTGGAGAGAGCGCAAACATTATTTTGGCGAGATGGTGCAGATGGACGGCAGTCATCACGACTGGTTTGAAGGCAGGGGGCCGGAATGCGTCCTGATGGGATACATAGACGATGCGACAGGGAAAGTGTATGGAGGGTTTTACGAATATGAAGGGACAATACCAGCGATGGACAGTTTCAAACGGTATATCAGGAAGTATGGGATTCCTGTGGGCGTATATTTTGATAAACACACGACTTACAAATCGCCTTCAAAACTCTCAGTAGAAGATGAAATAAACGGCACCAAGCCGTTAAGCGAGTTTGAAAGGGCATTAAAGGAGCTTGGAGTAGATGTAAAACATGCGCATTCACCGCAGGCGAAGGGCAGGATAGAGAGGCTGTTCCGGACATTTCAGGACAGGGTAGTAAAGGAGATGCGGTTAAGAGGGATAAAGACTATAGATGAAGCCAACAAGTTCTTACAGGAATACTTGCCTGAGTACAATAGGAAATTTGCAGTTAAACCTAAAAAAGAGGATAACTTACACAGAGAAATTCCCAAAGGGCTTAATCTTGACGGTATCCTTTGCATCAAGACAGAGAGAGCCTTAAGGAATGATTTTACCATATCGCATAATGGCAGGCTTTATCAAATATTAGACAAAACAAGCGCAAAAAGGATTCAGGTGGAAGAACGGGTAAACGGGACGATGGTAATAACGCATAATGACACCTGTTTAAGATACAAAGAAATAACCGAGAGACCTGAAAGACAGCAAAAGAAACCGATAATATTCATTCTTAGAAAGAAGACCGGTTATATACCTCCTGCAAATCATCCATGGAGGAGGTATAAGCCTGTAATACAAAACAACAATTATCAGCAAATAGAACCGGCGTTAACACAAACATGAAAAGCGGACATTTCTATTTTGGTAAAAACAGGACATTTTTATTTTGGCTTGACATGAGGAGTCTTACCCTTTGCCATCACCAGCGTATATATGTATAATTACTCGATAAGCTATGAGTCAATTAAAAACTTTTAGCAAGATGGTGTTTTCGATGAAGGAAAGAAGAGCAATTTCTTTATTATCATTCGTGTTCTTTTTCTCCGGTACAGCCGCCCTCATGTACCAGGTGGCATGGCAGAGGCTTTTGACCGTGTATTACGGAGTTGGATTTATCTCAATCGCCCTGATTGTGAGTGTCTATATGTTCGGGCTCGGTTCCGGTGCATTACTGGGTGGGCACATATCAGAACGGATAAAGAGGCTCGAACGGAAAATCGTATTGTACTTTCTCGTTGAGGTGCTGATTGGTTGTTTCGGCTTGATAAGCCCATTATTTCTCGATTTGTTGGGAAAACATACAGCGGATAGCAGTTATAAACTCTCGTTTTTTTATATGGTAACATTTCTCAGCATCCCCACTATCTTAATGGGCATCACCTTACCCCTTCTCACCAAGATATTTAATCGTCTAC
>JACRGN010000108.1 GCA_016234205.1 Nitrospinota bacterium
AATGCGGCTCTAAGCCCTATACCACCAACAATAAGCAATATAAATGTCACAAACATAACCATCAATTCTGCCACAATTACATGGACCACAGACCAGCCATCAGACAGCCTTGTTGAATATGGGGAGACAACTTTATATGGGCAATTGTTAGCAGATTCAACTTTAACAACAAACCACAGTGTAACATTGACAGGTCTTACAATGGGAACAACATATCATTTCAGAGTTACTGGGTTTATATCATAACATCGTATACCTAAAAAATGTCATAACATCGTAAACTAATTTTAACATCGCCTAAACTTCTTCCAAAAACTTTTGGAAGGAGGGAAAGGCGATGAAAACTCAAAATGAATATGAAAAACGTTACAAGGCAATACAGCTTTACAAAGAAGGATACGGTTTCAATAAAATACTTCAGTTGTTCCAAAGAAGCAGAAGATGGCTCTCCAAATGGCTCAAACGATTCAAAGAACATGGGCTTAATGGTCTCAAAGATAAAAGCCGTACCCCAAAAAGGATTTGGAGAAAAACTTCCGAGCGCATGGTTAAAAAGATTCTCTCCATCAGAGGAGAGTTGGAGTCTCACAAGAGTCGGCGTTCTGCCTTCTCCGGCATTGGAGCAGAGGTTATTCATTGGGAGCTTGAAGAAAAAAAGGTTCGCAACGTTCCGTCTATTTCTACTATCGCAAGGATTCTCTCTCGCTACGGGAAGACTGGTAAAGTTAGGTCCAAAAGAAATAGCAATAATCAGCCTTACCCTTATATCAAGGCAGAGAAGATGGGAAACCTGCATCAGACAGACATTGTTGGTCCCAGACATCTCAGAGGACCAAAAGGGGTTACACGATTTTATTCCTTCCATACAGTGGATGTTGCAGGGCATACAGCTTTCACAAGTCAGTTCTCTGATAAACAGACCATCTCCCTCTGCAAGCATCTTATTGAAGCATGGCGATTTATGGGGCTCCCAGAGGTATCCCAGATGGATAATGAGATGGCAGCTACAGGTGGAGGACGCTATCCTCATAGTATCTCTCAGGTCATACGGATTCACTTACTTTTGGGCATACATCTGGTATTTATTCCACAAGGAGAACCTGGCAGAAATGCCTCTGTGGAGAGTTTTAATCAACTTTGGCAAGAGAGAGTCATTAGAAGACATAATTGCCCTACACTTACTGCTCTTAAAAGAACCAGTGAGCGATTCCTGCGGTATTACCATTATGAGAAACCCCACAGAAGGCTTACTCAAAAAGAACATGACACAAGATTCCCAGGGATACTCAGAGACCGCCTCTGGAAATCCCTTAGACACCTGCCAAAAGGTTTTACCCTTGAAAGATATATTGATTCCAATGGGCATCTTAATATTCCTATTGCAAAAGGAAAAATTTCCTTTATCAGAAGGGTTGACCCTCATGGTAAAATTGAGGTCAATGGTGCTACATACTTTATCAGGAGAAAACTCGAGGGTCAATATGTTATTGCTACTATCTTTACTCATAGAAAGAGATTGGTTGTTAAACAGAACAATAAAGTTATCAAATCTTTCCATTTCCCAATCAAGGGTCATATTATTAATCCTGTGCTCTCAGCTACAAGGAGTAAAACCTAATTTAGTATACGATGTTATGAGATTTCTGAGCATTAAAAATCAGTTTACTATGTTATGAGTGCAATCAGCTACTCAATTTTCTCTTAGTCTCATTTGGAATTGATTAATTATTCCCTTAGATGATAAATAAATGAGACCCTTTACTTTAGACCCGAATATATTATAAGTCATCACAATCAAACTCCCTGCAGTTTGTTCCCCGCAGCCAACCATGGGCAAATTAAACATTTTTCCTCATAATGAGAAAATTATAGATTGTAAATGTAGCCTTGTCAAGAAAAAAAATTCTATTTGTTACGTAAAAATCAAAAGCGAACATCAGGGGAGAAACTACAAGTGATACTTTTTTCGCGTATATGTATGTATGTGTCAGGTCTTGACATGTGAAATAACCTCTCTAACAAGTTTTGATAATTTTTTATCTTTAGCCAACTTTTCCCTCAATCTCGCCGATGCCTTGCTGACAGCACTATAATGTATCCCTCCAAATATCCTGCCTATCTCTTCATTGCTTATCCCTGAATATCTCTGCATTATATATATCGCCACCGACCTGGCTATGTTCTCTCTTCTGCCCCTGTCCCTTATGTCTTTGTCTTCCACTGCAAATGTTTTGGCTACTTCTTTTACTATATCTTCAGATGATGCCCTCTTCTCAAACCTCTTTCTCTCAACTATTTCCTGACTTATCTGTTTGCCTTCTAAACGCCCCATTATTTTTTCTCTGAATTCGTCTTCACCTAATACCACTTGACCTAAAAGGTCTTTAAATGGGCTTTCTATTTTCAATCCTAACCCTTCTTCTGTATATTCTTTGTACTTCTGCCATGCTTTCTTTTTGTTTTGAGCAAATTTCGACAATACCCATGAGTACTCTACCCAGTTGTCTTCTTTTCTTTTACCTATATATCCATTATAACTGCTCCATTTATAGTGTTCTGGTCTTTCTACTATCTTTGCCCTTGCTGGGTTTAGATGCACATACCTACTTAACGGAATCAAATAGGCATCTTTATCTACTATTATTGCTTTATATCTACCCTGAAATAAATGCCCTGACCTCTTATGTCTCTTGTTGAAATATACTGTGTACTTGCTGTTTATTCCATGCATTACTTTAAGAAGGTTGCCCTTTGGTGTTTCAAGAATTAGATGGTAATGGTTGTCCATTAAAATATAGCTGTGTATCAGTATCCCAAAACGGTCATGATAATCTTTGAGGATATTGAGGAAAGTTATTTTGTCTGTATCGTCCCTGAAAATCTTTCTTCTCTCATTACCCCGGCTTGTTATGTGATATAATGCCCCGGCATATTCTATTCTTAATGGCCTTCCCATGAAGGAAGTTTATATGAATTTCTTTTTTATGTCAAGTATCAAGACCTGACACCTTTTTCTCCTAACAAATGGTGTACACTCATACACATGGACATCTGAGAGTTTGAAAAAAGTCTATGATAAATATCTGCCCGGCTGGGCAAAT